>JAEYXI010000469.1 GCA_023428515.1 Pseudomonadota bacterium
GGCGACCGGCTCCTCGCCGATCGTGCCCGACATCCCCGGCATCGGGGAAATCGGCTGCCTGACCGGCGACACGGTGTTCGACCTGGCCCGCCGGCCGGGACATCTCGTCATCATCGGCGGCGATCCTGTGGGCATCGAACTGGCGCAGGCATTTCGGCGCCTCGGCTCGCAGGTCACCGTGCTCGCCGAGGCGGGCGGCGTGCTTCCGGGCGAGGACCCGGAAATGGCTTCCGTCGTCATCCGAAGGCTGCGTGCCGAAGGCGTCGTGCTGCGCGAAGGCGTCAAGGTCACCGGCGTCGAGCGGCGCGGCAAGACCAGCGTCAGGGTGCTGATCGAGACCGATTACGGCAAAGACGACGTCGACGGCAGCCACCTCCTCGTCGCCCTCGGCTGCGCGCCCGATGTGGAGAAACTCGACCTCAAGAAGGCGCGTGTGGCGCTCAAGGACAATGCCGTCGACGTCAGCGCCATGCTGCGCACGACCAATCGCAAGGTGTATGCCATCGGCGGGGTGACCGGTGTGCTGCAGTCCCAGGCGGCGGCATATCAGTCGGATCTTGTGCTCAAGGCGCTGCTGTTCCGGCTGCCGGCGAAGGATCGCGCCATCGTACCCAGTGCCGTCTACACCGACCCCGAACTCGCCCGTGCAGGGCTGACAGAAGCGCAGGCGGCGAAACGGCACCGGAAACTCACCATCCTGCGCTGGCCCTTCGCCGAGAACGACCGGGCGCGCGCCGAGCGCAGGACGGAGGGCCATGTCAAGGTGATCGCGGCCAGGAACGGCGACATACTCGGCGTCACCATAGCGGGCGCGAACGCCTCCGAACTCATCGGCATATGGGCGCTTGCCCTGTCCAAGGGGCTAGGCCTGAAGGACATGGCGTCGTCCATACCGCCGCACTCCACCTTTGGCGAAATTGGCAAAAGCGCCGCGATCGCCTATTTTGCAAAGGAGACGCGCAGGCCGCTCGCGCGCGGCATGGTGCGCCTGCTTCAACTGTTCGGCTGAGGCTCGACCGCCCTGGCCGAGGATTTGCCTGGCATGAGCGAGAGAATTCCGCAGGATACCGTCAAAATTCCCGAAGCAGCCCCGTCGCGGACGGTGCCGCTTGCCCGTGGCCTGTCGATCAAGCTGCTCGTCCTTACCGTGCTCTTCGTGATGATCGCGGAAATATTGATCTTCGTGCCGTCGATAGCCAACTTCAAGCTGCGCTGGCTGGAAGAGCGGCTGGGGACGGCGGCGGCGGTTTCGGTGGTGCTGGTGCAGGAGGATTCTGAGAGCCTGCCGAGGACCCTGCAGGACGACGTGCTGATGGCGATCGGCGCAAAGGCGATCGCGGTCCGCGAGGACGGCGTCTCGCGGCTGCTGGTCATCGCCGAGATGCCGCCCGAGGTCGACGAACATATCGACCTTGCCCGCACCGGACCGGTCGCCGCCATGTCCGGGGCGCTGGACACGCTGTTCTTCGGCGGCAAAAGGATATTGCGCGTCTTCGGCAAGGTCGGCGAGAGCGCCACCGAGTTCGAACTCGTCATCCCCGACAACAGGCTGCACGCGGCGATGCTCGTCTATTCGGGCAACGTTGCGCTTCTGTCGCTGGTGATATCGCTGTTCACCGCAACCCTGGTCTATGCCGCCATCGACCGCATCATGATCCGGCCGATCCGGGCGATGACGAATTCGATGCTGAGCTTCGCGCAGGCGCCCGACGATCCCGGCCGCATCATCGCGGCGGAGGATCGTTCCGACGAGATCGGCGTCGCCGAGCGGGAACTCGCCGACATGCAGCAGCGCCTGCAGAGGACGCTCGGCGAACAGAAACATCTCGCCGACCTTGGCCTGGCGGTCTCCAAGATCAACCATGACATGCGCAACATCCTGGCCTCGGCGCAGTTGCTCTCCGACCGCTTGCGCGGGGTGCGCGATCCGTCCGTGCAAGCTTTCGCGCCAAGGCTGCTTCGCGCCCTCGACCGGGCGGTATCCTATTCCGAAGGCGTGCTTGCCTATGGCCGCACCCAGGAGGCCCCGCCTTCGCGGCGCCGGCTGCGCCTCAGGCAATTGGTCGACGAAGTGCAGGACCTGCTCGGCATCGACGACACCGGCATCGAATTCGTCAACGCCGTGGATGCCGGCTTCGAGGTGGACGCCGATTCCGAACAGCTCTTCCGCGTGCTGACCAACCTGTCGCGCAACGCGGTCCAGGCGATGTCGACCGACGACGCCGCGTCCGTCGTGCGGCGGCTCACCATCTCGGCCAACCGCATCGGCAGCGTGAGCCGCATCCTGGTGACCGACACCGGCCCCGGCCTGCCGAAAAAGGCGCGCGAAAACCTGTTCGCGGCGTTCCGTGGCTCGGCGCGCAGCGGTGGCACCGGGCTTGGGCTGGCGATCGCGCACGAGTTGGTGCGCGCGCATTCCGGCACGCTGGAGTTGGTCGAGAGCATCGGCGGCCGCACGGTCTTCTCCGTGTCGATCCCCGACCAGCCGGTTCGCCTCGACGACGCGCGCAGCGGCCTGAGACGGCCGGCATAGGGAACGCCGCCGGCCTTGGGGTATGGTTTTTACGGCTCCGGGAAAGTTTTGCACCGACCCGCTTGCTTTTCATGCGCGTCGTCGCTAGGTAGCACTCCACATCGTGGCCGGTGTTACCGGCCGTGGGCCTTCGTGCCCGGCGTGCGCCCGTAGCTCAGCTGGATAGAGCACCAGACTAC
>JAEYXI010000384.1 GCA_023428515.1 Pseudomonadota bacterium
GGCCACAGAGGCCGGCCCGCCGCTGGGCTATTATCCGGGAAGGGGCGCCCGGTTCGGCCGTTCAAAGAACAAGACTGGGGTGGGTTACATGAGTGGTGGCAAAGGTGTTGGCAGGAATGCAGGCTCGCAGCGGCGAACCGCCAAGGATCTGACGCGCGGCTTTCGAAGCATCATCGTGTTCCTGTTCTCGATATCGGGCATCATAAACGTGCTCGCGCTCACCGGTTCGATCTACATGTTGCAAATCTACGACCGGGCGCTGACGAGCGGCAGCGTGCCGACATTGCTTGCCCTGTCCCTGCTGGCGATCGGGCTTTACCTGTTCCAGGGCGTCTTCGACATCATCCGCTCCCAGGTTCTGGTCAGGGTGGGCGGCCGACTCGATCGCAAGATCGCGCCGATGGCGCATCAGGTGGCGATCGACATGCCTCGCTTCGGCTTCTCGACGGCGGAGGCTCTGGAGCGGGGCCGCGACGTCGACACGGTGCGTGGCTTCCTCGGCAGCCAGGGACCTGTGGCGCTTTTTGACCTTCCCTGGATGCCTCTCTACGTACTCTTCGTCTACATGCTGCATCCCTATCTCGGCGCGTTGACGCTCGGGGGAGCCCTGGTGCTTGCCCTACTGACCGTAGCCACGGAGCTGATGACGCGAGGTCACGCCGCCGAGACGCACAAGGCGGCGATCCTGCGCAACCAGATCGCCGATTCCAATGCGCGCAACGCCGAGGTGTTGAAGGCGATGGGCTTTGCGGGACGTGCCGTCGAGCGGTTCACCGCGGCCAACGCCGAGCATCTCTCGTTGCAGACCCGCACCAGCGATATCAGCGGCACGTTCGGCGCCATCTCGCGCGTCCTGAGGATGCTGCTCCAGTCCGCCATCCTCGGGCTTGGCGCGTATCTGACAATACAAGGCGATCTGTCCGCCGGCGCCATCATCGCGGCATCGGTCGCATCGACGCGCGCATTGGCTCCGGTGGACCTCGCGATCGGCAACTGGAAGAACGTCGTCCAGGCACGCAGCGCATGGCGCCGGCTGAAGGAGACTGCTCTCGCGCTCGGCAAAGCACCCCAGCCGATGGAACTGCCCGCGCCGTCGCACAGCCTCAAGGTAGAGAAGCTGACGGTTGCGGCCCCCGGCTGCGGCCGCGTGCTTCTCACCGATGCCGAGTTCCAGCTCGAACCCGGGCAGGCGCTTGGCGTCATCGGCCCCTCGGGCGGCGGAAAGACGACGCTTGTCCGGGCTTTGACGGGTATCTGGCCGGCTTTGCGAGGCAGTGTCCGCCTCGACGACGCCGAACTCACCCAGTGGCGCGACGACGTGCTTGGCCAACACATCGGCTACCTTCCGCAAGAAGTCGCGCTGCTTGACGGCACGATCGAGGAAAATATCTGCCGCTTCGACCCGTCGGCAGACCCGCGCGCTATCGTGGAGGCGGCACGTGCAGCCGGCGTGCACGAGATGATCGTACGCATGCCGGACGGCTATCATACCCAGCTCGGTGCGCAGGGGACGGCGCTTTCGGCCGGCCAGCGCCAGCGGATCGGACTTGCACGCGCTCTCTACGGCAACCCGTTCCTCGTCGTCATGGACGAGCCAAACTCCAACCTGGATGCTGAAGGCGAGGCGGCGCTGACGGAGGCGATCAAGTCGATCCGCGCCCGCGGCGGCGTCGCTGTGGTCGTTGCGCACCGGCCGAGCGCGCTGGTTGCGATCGACATCATCGCCGTCGTGCAGAATGGCAAGATCAGCGCGGTCGGACCGAAGAACACCATTCTGCAGACGCAGCCGCAAGCAGCTGTCGCAAACGCCGACGTTGCCGTCGAGAAGGCGCCTCCACGCGTCATGGCGAGGGTTCAAGCATGATCATCACCGCCAAGGCGACACGCCCGGAAGCCGGCGAACAGGCATCCGCACAGCCCTACCGCTTCAGCGAGGGGCCGAAGAGCTCACGCTGGCCATACGCCTTTGCCGCCGCGCTGATGGGCATCGCGCTCTACATCAAGTCGATGTTCCCCGAATGGGGCGCGGCCGAGGCCGAAGCGAGGCCACAGCCGCCGGCCGACGACGCCGGAGGGCCGGGTGCCCCGCACGCGATTCGCGAGGCGGCCATGCAAGGCGACGGCGCTCCCGACGATGCAGCGGAGCCTGCCGAGGACCCGGTCGGCTCGGGCGGCAGCCTGTTCGATCTCAAGGAACCGGCATCGTTCGCCGAGATCGCCTCGCGTGAACTCGACCTCATGGACTTTGCTGCCTTCGGCCCGATCTCGACGGGGCCGTTCAATTTTGCCGGCGCCTTGATGGCTGCCAACGACAATGCCGGGGCGGGGCCGGCTTCCGGCGGGCCGAGCGTCGGCGGGCCCGGAGCCGGCGGGCCGGGTGACGGACCGGAGCCGCCAGACAACAACAACGATCCGGACGACGATGATGATGACGACGAACAGCTCAACCGCGCGCCGCGCGTCAACGGTCCGGTCTATCTGGCAGATGTCGGGGGCTGTTCGATTGCCCTGATCGGCCTCTCCGACCTGCTTGCCAACGCCGTCGACCCCGATGGCGACGCGCTGTCCGTGACCAGCATCACCGTCTCCTCGGGCACGCTGACGGCAACGCAGGGCGGCTGGTTCTTCGACGCCGACGGCTACGGCCTGGTCACCATCACCTACCGGATCACCGACGGTGCGCTGTCGGTGGTGCAGACCGCCTATCTCGAAGTGGTCCGCAACGCTGTCGCCGGCACGTCTGGCGACGACCTCCTGGTCGGCACCCAGTGCGGCGACGACATCGCGGGTGGCGACGGCCACGACAACATCGATGCGCGCGGCGGCAACGACCTCGTTCTCGGCGGCGCGGGCAACGATCATATCGTGGCGGGAGCCGGTGACGACATCGTCTATGCAGGGCTTGGCAACGATATCGTCTTCGGAGGCGACGGCGACGACTGGATTTCAGGCGGCGACGGCAACGATCGCCTGTTCGGAGAAGCAGGCGACGACACGCTCTTCGGCGATGAAGGGGACGACTACCTCTCCGGCGGTGAAGGCAGGGATTTGCTCCTTGGTGGCAAGGGCAACGATCATCTGTCTAGCGAGGGTGACGATGACAGGCTGCTGGGCGGCGAGGGCGACGACAAGCTTTCGGGCGGCGATGGCGACGATGTCGTGATGGGCGAGGCTGGCAGCGATCTGCTCAGAGGCGATGCCGGCAACGACACGCTGTCAGGCGGCGAAGGCGAGGATGAGGTCCATGCCGGCGCGGGCGACGACATGGTGATAGGCGACCTCGATTTCGCGGCAGACAGCTACCATGGCGGCGCGGGTATCGACACGTTGAGTTATTTCGCAGCCCGGGAAGCTCTCCAAATCGATCTTGAAGCAGGCAGCGCGGAAGGCGAGGAGATCGGTAACGACGAGGTTTGTTCTTTCGAGGTGGTGGAGAGCGGCGCCGGAGACGATACGATCGTCGGTAGCGATACCAGCGACAAACTCTCCGGTCACTTGGGCAACGACAGCATTTCAGGCCAGGGCGGCGAAGACATTCTGGAAGGCGGCGATGGCTGCGACACGCTGTCGGGCGGCGAAGGCAAGGATCAGGTGTATGCCGGCGCGGGCAACGACACGGTGATCGGCGACATCGACGGTGCGAACGACATTTACGACGGCGGCGTTGGCGCTGACACGATCGATTATTCCGCGGCGACCGCCAGCATTTCCTTCGATCTGGCAGCCGGCACGGCTACTGGCGTGGAGGTAGGCGAGGACACGATCTCGAACTTCGAGGTCTTCGTCGGCGGCAAGGAGGACGATCACTTTAAGGGTAACGGGCATGGCGGCACGTTTCGGGGTGGCGGCGGCGACGATCTGTTTGAATTCGAGGTCCTGTCGGGCGCCGGCCAGCGTGTTGCCTACGAGATCCTCGATTTCGTGGCGGGGGATCGCATCAAGGTGTCCCGCTACGAGATATTCGAAGAAGTCATGGACAGCCTCGAGGGTCGCTTCGAAGAGATCTACGGCGACGATGTCGACCAGGACGACCTACCCATCCTGATCAGCCACGAGCACACCGGCAACATGCAACACACGCTGATCGAGGTCGATCTCGACAACGACGACTACTACGAACTCGCCATAACCATCACCGGCAACAATCAGATCACGGTGTCGGAAACCGTATAGGCGGAGAAATCAACATGGATGCCCATCGGCTGGATAATCTGAATAACCGTGGCCACGATGATGGTGATGACGAGGGACGATTCCGTATCGGCGGCCGCGTTGCAGCCGGTCTGGCCTTTGGGCTTCTCCTGCTTGCCGGCGCCGGCGGATGGGCGGCGACCGCGGAACTCACCGGAGCAGTGATCGCGACTGGCGCCGTGAAGGTCGATCGCAACCTCAAGGCCATACAGCATCGTGATGGCGGCATCGTCAGCGAGATCGCCGTGCGCGAGGGCGACTTCGTCGAGGCCGGGCAGGTCCTGCTGCGACTCGACGATGTGCAGACACGGGCTGAGCTGTCTATTGTTCGGGCGCAACTTGCCGAACTGGCGGTCAAGAAGGCCAGGCTGATGGCCGAGCGTGACGGGCTCGAACGAATGGAACTCCCCAGGCTCTCCGACGATGCCGGTAAGCATATCGATGACGTCGTGCGCGGCGAAACGCGGCTGCTAGAAGGCAATCTGCGCAACAGGAAGACGCAGACAGAGCAGCTGACGCTCAGCATAGACCAGCTTGGCGAGGAGATCTCCGGGCTCGAAGCACAACATGCAGCCAAGCTAGAGGAACTCAGCATCGTCGAGCATGAGCACAGCAAGATCAAAGGGCTTGCCGACCAGAAGCTGATCGAGGGCTCGCGTGTCTTTACCACGAACCGCGAGCTAGCTCGTCTCAATGGCGAGAAGGCGGAGATAGAAGCAGGCATTGCAAGGGCCAAGGTTCGGATCAGCGAAGTGAAGCTGCAAATCATCGCCTTGGGCGAAACGGCCCGCACCGAGGCCCAGCGCGAGCTTTCCGCCGTCGAACCCAAGCTTGCGGAACTCAGGGAAAGAGCAGCCGCAATCGAGGACCGCCTGCATCGGACCGACATCCGCGCGCCGATCGCCGGCATTGTCAACGAGCTCACGGTAAACACGCTGGGTGGCGTCATTACAC
>JAEYXI010000523.1 GCA_023428515.1 Pseudomonadota bacterium
CGAAAAGCCCTCTGGAAGCGAGACGGAAGCGCCCGCCAAGCCTCGCGCAAAAAAATAATTCATTAAATCTTTCCACAAAGCCCGACCCGGAAAAGCGTTGTTTCATGAATCGCTTAACTGGCGTGCATGACTCTTTGTGAAGGTTGCTTTCCACACCCTTGCGCCGCGTCGCCCAAAAAAGGGGCTGGTCACGCGACTCGGCATCAATACACTGAATTTGTTGCATGATTCGGAAGCGGGTCATGCGCCGGTGTGGGGCCGGCAGTGGGGGTCGTTGCGTCCTGCCCAAGCCCGAGTTCGAAAAGAATTGTTGTCGTGTGTGCCTCTGGCGGAGCGCCTGGGCGCTCCCGTAACGACAGGAAGCATGTGCATGGAACTGATCGAACTCGAGATCGCCCGCGAAATCCACCCGGTGGATGTGATCGAGCAGGTGGCGCATAGCAACGACTGGGCATTCGAGAGGACCGGCGACGACGAGATTTCGATCTCGGTCACCGGAAGCTGGACCGACTATCACGTGTCCTTTTCCTGGATGGAGGATTTCGAGGCGCTGCACCTCGCCTGCGCCTTCGACATCAAGGTGCCGGAAGCCCGGACCCTGGAGGTCATGCGGCTCTTGTCGCTGATCAACGAACAGATGCTGTTCGGCCATTTCGACCTGTGGGAGCAGGAAGGTGCGATCATGTTCCGGCAGTCGCTGCTGCTTGCCGGCGGCGCCGAGCCGACCAGCCAGCAGGTAGAAGTGCTGCTCTCCTCGGCGCTGGAAGCCTGCGAATGCTACTTCCAGTCCTTCCAGTTCGTGGTCTGGTCCGGCACCTCGGCGAAGGACGCGCTGTCCAGCGTGCTCTTCGAAACGCAAGGCAACGCCTGACCTTCCATGAGTTCGGGCACAGAAAAGAAGCCGGAGATCAGCTTCGCCGATTTCGACCGTGTCGACATTCGCGCCGGCACGATTATCGAGGTCGAGCCGTTTCCGGAGGCGCGCAAGCCGGCTTTCAAGCTGAAGATCGATTTCGGCGCGCCGATCGGCGTGAAGAAGTCCTCGGCGCAGATCACCAAATATTATACGCCGGAGACGCTTATCGGCCGTCAGGTCTTCGCGGTGGTGAATTTCCCGCCGCGCCAGATCGGGCCGTTCATGTCCGAGGTGCTGACGCTGGGCTTCCCCGACGAAGAGGGGGCCGTCGTGCTCGGCGCGATCGAGCGCAAGGTACCGAATGGCGGGCGGCTGTTCTGACAGTCAGGCGATAGCCGGTACCGATGCGCGGGCGGCGCGTATGTTGTCCATGTACATCTCCGCGCACGCCGTCCAAGTGTAGCGCAGGGCGCGCTCCCGTGCCGCCGCGCGGTCGACCTTGAGCGCGTCGAGTGCAGCCTGCTGCAAGTTTTCCGAGACAGCGCCGCCAATGCCGTCGCCGACAATGTCGATCGGCCCGGTGACGGGGAAGCCGGCGACCGGCGTGCCGCTAGCCAGCGCCTCGACGATCACGTTGCCGAACGTGTCGGTGCGGCTCGGGAAGACGAACACGTCCGAGGATGCGTAGATACGCGCCAGTTCGTCGGCGGGACGGTGGCCAAGGAAATGGGCGTCCGGATACTTCGCCTTGAGCTTGGCGAATTCCGGACCCTCGCCGACGATCACCTTGCTGCCGGGCAGGTCGAGGTCGAGGAAGGCCGGCAGGTTCTTTTCAACGGCGACACGGCCGACGCAGAGGAAGATCGGGCGCGGGAAATCAAGCTCGCCGCGCTTGTCCGGATTGAAGTGCTCGATGTCGACGCCGCGCGTCCAGGGCTGCAGCTTGTTGAAACCGCGCGCTTCCAGATCCCTCGCCATCGAGGGCGTCGCCACCATCGTGCCCTGGCCGGAATTGTGGAAGTTCTTCAGCCAGCCGTAGGTCCAGTCTTCCGGGATCGGCAGGCGCGCCGTCACGTATTCGGGAAAGCGCGTGTGATAGCTGGTGGTGAAGGGCTGCTTCTCGTTCAGGCAGAAACGCCGCGCCATCAGGCCGAGCGGTCCTTCGGTCACGATGTGGATGTGGTCGGCCTTGCTGTTCTCGATCAGCCGGCGCACGCGGCCGGGTGTGGTCAGCGCCAGCCTGATATCAGGATAGGTCGGCATCGGCAGCGTGCGGAAGAGGTTAGGCGTCAGGAACTGCACCTCGACGCCAAAACCCTTCAGCGTCTCGGTCAGCCGCTCCAGCGTGTGGACGACGCCGTTGACCTGCGGCCGCCACGCGTCGGTGACCATTAGGATGCGCTTCGGGCCGTCCCAGCGCGTGGCCGCGAGGCCGTCGCTGGCCTTCTCGAAAGAACCTGCATCGGCGCTGATTCGGGCATGACGCATGGCGCGCCTTTGACCATCGTTTCATGACAGCCGCATGAATCGGTGGTCGGCGACGAGCCGCCGAGGCCGCGATTGCCGGGTCAGTTCAGATGGTGGACTTCCTGAAGCCCGTAGACCGGAGTCGGGATACCCTCCATGCGCGCCTTCAACTGAAGCGCCAGAAAGAGCGAATTGTGGCGGGACTGGTGCAGGTTGCCGCCGTGGAACCACAAGGCGGTCTGCTGGGTCGGCTTCCACATGTTGCGCGGCTCGCCCTCCCAGGGACCGGGATCCTTGGTCGTGTCCGAGCCCAGTCCCCAGACCCTGCCGACGCGGTCGGCGACGTCCTGGCTGACCAGTTCGGCGACCCAGCCGTTCATCGAGCCGAAGCCGGTGGCATAGACGACAAGATCGGCAGGCAGGGCCGTGCCATCGGCCAGGACCACCGACGTTTCGGTGAGGTGATCGACCTGGCCGACCTTCAGCTTGATCTTGCCGTCAATGATCATCTGGCTGGCGCCGACATCGATGTAGTAGCCCGAGCCGCGGCGCACATATTTCATGAAGAGGCCGGATTCGTCGTCGCCCCAGTCGAGCAGGAAGCCGCTCTTCTCAAGTGCGGTGTAGAAGTCGGCGTCCAGCACGCGGATTTTGTCGTAGATCGGCTTCTGGAACTGCGGCATCAGTCTGTAGGGGACCGAGGCCGAGATCAGGTCGGCCTTTTCGGTGCTGATCCCGGCGGCGAGCGCCTTTTCCGAGTAGAGGACGCCGGTCGCGAGTTCGGTCAGCGGTTCGGACCGGACGACATGGGTGGGGGAGCGCTGAACCATCGTCACATCGGCGCCGGCCGCCCAAAGCACTGCGCAGATGTCGTGCGCCGATGTGTTCGAGCCAATCACCACAGCTCGTTTCCCGGCATAGCCGTCCGGCCCGGGATGCCGCGAGGAATGGTGCAGGTCACCCTTGAAGATGTCTTGGCCCGGAAAGTCCGGAACGACAGGCTTGCTGGACATACCTGTTGCGAAGACCAGCTGTTTCGGCCGCAGCGTGACCGTTTCGCCGGCCCTGTCGACGATGACAGTCCATTCGCCTTTCTGTTCGTCGTAGATGGCGTTCTTCGCCTCGGTAGACCCCCAGTAGTTCAGCTCCATGACCTTGGCGTACATTTCCAGCCAGTCGCCTATCTTGTCCTTGGGCGAAAACACCGGCCAGTTCGGCGGAAACGGCAAATAGGGCATATGGTCGTACCAGACCGGGTCATGCAGACAGAGCGACTTGTAGCGCTTGCGCCAGCTGTCTCCGGGCCGCTCGTTCTTCTCGACGATGATCGTCGGCACGCCAAGCTGCCTGAGGCGCGCGCCGAGCCCGATGGCGCCCTGGCCGCCGCCGATGATGACGCAGTAAGGCTGCCTCGAATGACCGAGCTCGGTGGCCTCCGACTCGCGTTCCTCTTTCCAGGTAGCGGCCTCCATCGCGGAACGGTGCGGGACGCCGAGCGGGCGTGTGGAACCGAGTGGCTCTTCATGGCCCTTGAGCTCGACCATGGTGGTCAGCAGGGTCCAGATCAGGCCGTCTTTCAGTCTTATGTGGCCGAGCCCCCGCGCGACCCCAGTCTGGAAAGTGAACCAGCCTTCAAGCAGGCCGTTCGCTTCAGTGGCGTCCTCGCCTGCCGCAATCGCCCAGCCGGACGGCTTCGCGGCGTCGAGTTGGCTCTCCAGCATGTCCCGGACGTCGTCCTTGCCTTCGAGCGTCTTGATGTTCCACGTGAAGGTCACGAGGTCGCGCCAATAGCAGTCGTCCTGAAACAGCTCCGTCACGGCATCGATGTCGCGCGCCGCCAGGACGCCGCCGAAGCGGTCAAGGAATTCGGATAGTTTCCCGTTTGCTGTCTTATCGAGCATGCTTCCTCCAAAGCCCTGGATGCCGCACGCTTCCCGGCTCCTCCCGGACAGCGCGCCTGCACAGTATCGGCAAGACTATCGTGAGCGCCAGACGGATGTCGATTGCCGCGCTACACAGATGGAGGAGTGGCCGGTCGACGTGAAGATTCTGGCTCAGGCCGGAACGCGAACGATCACGCGCAGGCCACCCATCGGGCTGTCGTCGAGGGTGATGTCGCCGCCATGGCTTCTGGCGATGTCGCGGGCGATGGAAAGCCCGAGCCCCGTGCCGCTTGCATCGAGGTTGCGGGCTTCGTCGAGGCGCACGAAGGGCTTGAAGACTTCCTCGCGGCTCTCCAAGGGGATGCCGGGGCCGTCGTCGTCGATGAGGACGGTCAGAGAGCCCTTGGTGTGGACTGCCTCCACCTTGATGTTGTTCGCGTAGCGCAGCGAATTGCCGATGACGTTGGCGAGCAGGCGGGAAAAGGCGTTCGGCCGGACGTGGATGGTCGGATCGCCGACGAGCGACGTCGTCAGCTGGCGTTCCCTGAGTGCTGCTTCTTCGGCGGCGGTTTCGAGATATGCGGCGAGGTCGAAGCGTCCTGGATCCTCCTCGGCCTCGGCACGTACGAAGTCGAGATAGCCCTGAAGCATCGACTGCATGTCGTCGATGTCGCGGTTGAGGGCGGGCACATCCGGCTTCGACCCGGTGAGGGCCAACTGCAGCTTGAAGCGGGTCAGGATGGTTCTGAGGTCGTGGCTGACGCCGGACAGCATTGCGGTGCGCTGCTCGATCTGGCGCTCGATGCGCTCGCGCATCTGGATGAAGGCGAAACCCGCGCGCCGGACCTCCTCGGCGCCGCGCGGGCGGAAGTCAGGCGGCATCGGCCTGCCTTTGCCAAAACTCTCCGCCGCCTCGGCGAGCTTGAGGATGGGCTTGATCTGGTTGCGCAGGAAGGGAATCGCGATCATCAGCAGCACGAGCGAGGTGCCGACCATCCAGACGATGAAGATATGGGTGTTCGAGGCGTAGGCCTGGCTGCGCCGGATGAAGGCGCGCAGCACCTTGTCCTGGAGCTGGATTCGGACCTCGAGCACGTCGGAATCGCCGACCGTGTCGATCCAGAAGGGCCGATCGATCTGCTTGGTGATTTGGGCGGAGAGGATCTGGTCGAGGATGGAGAAAAACGGCTTGCGACCCGGCGGCGGCAGCGGATCGGGGGGCAATATGTCGATCTTCATCGACAGCCGCTCCTGCGCGATGCGAATGACGTTGGCATAGTCGGCGTCGCTTGGGTAGGTTTCGATCATGTCGACGACCGCGGCGAGGTCGCGGGTCGTCGCTGCCGACAGGCGCTGGGTGACCTGCTGCCAGTGGCGCTCCATGAAGACCAGCGTCACCACCGACTGCAGCAGGATCATCGGAGTGATGATGATGAGCAGCGAGCGTGCGTAGAGCCGCTTCGGCATGTAGATGCCGACCACCCGCCAGAAGCGGTTCCAGCGAGAGGAGACAAAGCCCGCGGCATGGCGAAGGCGGGCGAGCAAGCCGCCTCCCTGCTGCGGACGTTCAGTCTCGATCTCGGTGGTCGCCATCGTTCTCCCGTTCGCAGTGGCCCAGCCGGCGGCCGTCGCGTCATTCTAAGGTACATGGACCGGTTCGGGAACCTGCGACCGCCTTTTGATCGCAACGTGCCCATGTGGCGGCGGTCCCACCGAATGCACAGAATTGTCGATGCCATCCGGCTTCAGCCCGGAATTGCGAACTGATCTAGTGTCTTTCGGGCCAAACTATGCGCAAATGTCGGCCAATTTCGTTCCGATAGCTCCGATCAAGCTCGCATATGCTGGTTCTCGACTACGATTGGCTCAGCATCTATCCGGTGCTCAGCATCGCCCTGACCTTGGCCGTGATGGCGCGGATCGTCCTCCGGCCGAACCGGGTGCCGGCCTCGCGCGTCGCATGGCTGGTGGTGGTGGGCGCCGTGCCTGTGCTCGGCATCCTCGCCTACCTGCTGCTTGGCGAGGTGAACATCGGGCGGCGGCGCGTCGCGCGTGTGCGCAAGGTGCTCGCGCAATTGCCGAGATATGTCGGGGAGGGAAGCGACGAAGTCGTTCCCGAGCGCTATCGCAACCTCTTCCGGCTCGGCCATTCGGTGAGCGGCTTCTGGCCCGTCGGCGGAAACAGCGGCAGGCTGCTTGCCGATTCAAACGCTGCGATCGACGCCATGGTCGCCGACATCGATGCCGCCAGGGATCATGTCCACCTGCTTTTCTACATCTGGCTCACCGACAACAATGGCTGCAAGGTGATCGAGGCGTTGGAGCGGGCCGCCAAGCGCGGGGTGACCTGTCGCGCCATGGTCGACGACATCGGCTCGCGGGCGCTGGTGCGCTCGCCGCACTGGCAGGCGATGCGCGATGCCGGCATCAAGGTGGCGAGCGGGCTGGCGGTCGGCAACCCGCTTTTCAGGATGCTGACCAGCCGCATCGATCTCAGGAACCATCGCAAGATCGTCGTCATCGACGGCACGATCACCTATTGCGGCAGCCAGAACTGCGCTGATCCCGAATTCCTGGTGAAGGCGCGTTATGCGCCATGGGTGGACGCCATGGTGCGCTTCGAAGGGCCGATCGCGCACCAGAACCAGCTCCTCTTCGCCAGCGACTGGATGGCGGGAGTCAGGGAAGATCTCGGCGAGCTGCTGAAGCCGCCGAAGGTAGCCCCGGATAAGGACGATATGCCGGCGCAGGTCATCGGAACCGGGCCAACGGTGCGCTATTCGGCCATGCAGGAAGTGTTCCAGTCGCTGCTCTTTGCCGCCCGCCGCGAGATCGTCGTCACCACGCCCTACTACGTTCCTGACGACTCGCTGCAGACGGCGCTCTGCGCCAGCGCCTATCGCGGCGTCGACACGACGATCATCTTCCCGGCGCGCAACGATTCCAGGATCGTGGGCTGGGCGAGCCGCAGCTACTACGCCGACCTGCTCGCCGCCGGCGTGAAGATCTACGAGTATGAGGGCGGCCTGCTCCACACCAAGTCGCTGACGATCGACGGCGAGCTGCTTTTGATCGGTTCGGCGAACATGGACCGCCGCAGCCTGGAACTGAACTACGAGAACAACATCCTGGTCTATGACCCCGACCTGACCGAAGCCATGCGCATACGCCAGCGCGAATATATTGAACGGTCGAAGGAAGTGACGGTCGGCCAGGTTGCGCGCTGGTCGATGCCGCGCAAGCTGATCAACAACACGGCAGCCATTCTCGGCCCATTGTTCTGACCCCGAGCGGCGCCCCGAATTGGCTACTCTATGCTCAGCCGGTAGCCGATGCCGCGCACCGTCTGCAGCCAGACCGGGTTGGAAGGATCGCGCTCGATCTTGCGGCGCAGCCTGTTGATCTGGACGTCGATCGTGCGTTCGCCGACGTCGGATTCTCCGGCGACGAGTTCGTGGCGGGGGATCGTCTCGCCGGCGCGTCCGGCGAAGATCGCGAGGATCTCCTGTTCGCGGTCGGTGAGTTTCAGCGGCTCGCCGCCGCGCTTCAGCTCGCGGCGCGCGATCTGGAAGGTATAGGGACCGAAGACGAGTTGTTCGACCTTTGGCGTGGCGGCCGGTCCGCCGCGGCGCAGTATGTTGTTGATGCGCAGGATGAGTTCGCGCGGATCGAAAGGCTTCGGCAGGTAGTCGTCGGCGCCGGCCTCGAGACCGGCGATGCGGCTGTCGGTCTCCGACAGCGCCGTCAGCATCAGGATCGGCACATCCTTCTGCGCACGCAGCGCCTTGGTCAGGTCGACGCCGTTCTCGCCGGGCATCATGACGTCGATCACCAGGAGGTCGAAGTCGAGCCCTTCCAGCTTGCGGCGCGCCTCGGTGGCGTTGCCGGCTACCGTCACGCGGAAGCCGTTCTCGGTAAGGTACTGCTTCAGAAGGTTGCGGATGCGGGTATCGTCGTCGACGACCAGGAGATGCGGCGCGTCGTCGCCCGGTGCCGCCGGGAGGTTCGTCCTGTCACTGGTCTCCATCGTCTTTTCCTGCGATTTTCCCGGCGCTGTTTGCCGGCAGATTGTCTATTTGCGCCCTGAGCTCGGGGTTGACCATCCCTTTCAGGAACCGCTCGATAGCCGACCGATCCCCGGCGCTGGCTCCTTCCAATGCATCATGGATGCGGCGCGACTGTGGCCTTGCGAGGGCAAGCGCCAGCACGCGGCCTTTCGCCGTCGGATAAAGTTCCCGCTGCCTGCGGTCGCGCGGACCCTGGACCTGGATGACGTGGCCAGTGTCGATCAGCTGTTTAAGTACGCGCGCCAGGCTCTGCTTGGTGATCTTCAGCACGTCGAGAAGCTCGGCCACAGTCAGGCCCGGCATGCGGTTGACGAAATGCAGCACGCGGTGATGGGCGCGCCCGAAGCCGTAATCCGCCAGGATTTGATCGGGATCGGAGGTGAAGTCCCGATAGGCGAAAAAGAACAGCTCGATGATCGAGAGATCAATGCCGTCATCACTGGTGATGGCGGTCCTTATCGGCTTTGCGACGGCACCTTCGGCCATTCGTGATCCTAACGCCTGCAAAAATACGTCAGTACCATTGACATATTTTTGGCCCGATGATAATTTTTGGCAAGCTTTTCGGCGGATTGCGAACGAAAAGGCAAGCTGGTTTCGGTTTTTCCGGAACTTCCTTCAATTTGCCTTCGCGTCCCTATGCGCCTAGGTTTGGCCCAGCAAACACGCTATTTGCCCGGCTGGAATCGATAGATCAACGACAGAGTGGGCGCCGGCCCACGGGAGGTTACCCCAATGGCATCCGTTTCCTTCGACAAGCTGGACGGGTTCATCTGGATGAACGGTGAATTCGTCAACTGGGCTGACGCCAAGGTCCACGTGCTGACGCATGGGCTTCACTATGCCAGCGCCGTGTTCGAGGGGGAACGCGCCTATGGCGGGGAGATATTCAAGCTCACCGAGCACACCGAGAGATTGCACGAATCCGCGCGTATCCTCGGCTTCAAGATTCCCTACAGCGTGGCGGAAATCGACGACGCCTGCCGCGAACTGCTGAAGAAGCAGGGCTTCAAAGACGCCTATGTGCGTCCGATCGCCTGGCGCGGCAGCGAGCAGATGGGTGTGTCGGCGCAGAACAACCGCATCAACTGCGCGATCGCGATCTGGCAGTGGCCGAGCTATTTCGACCCGGCGCAGAAGCTGAAAGGCATCCGCCTCGACATCGCCGAATACCGCCGGCCCGACCCCAGGACCGCGCCGTCGAAGTCCAAGGCCGCCGGCCTTTACATGATCTGCACCATCTCCAAGCATGCCGCAGAGGCGAAGGGCTATGCCGACGCGCTGATGTACGACTGGCGCGGTCAGGTTGCCGAGGCGACGGGCGCCAATGTCTTCTTCGTCAAGGACGGCAAGATCCACACGCCGAAGCCCGACTGCTTCCTCGACGGTATCACGCGGCGCACCGCGATCGACCTCGCCAAGCGGCGCGGCATCGAGGTGATCGAGCGGGCGATCATGCCGGAGGAGTTGGAAGGCTTCGAGCAGTGCTTCCTCACCGGCACGGCCGCCGAGGTGACGCCGGTCTCCGAGATCGGGCCGTACAAGTTCACGGTCGGCAAGATCGCCGAGACGCTGATGAACGATTATTCGGCCGAAGTTCAGCCGAAGCATGCGATTGCCGCGGAATAGAGTTTTAGCCAGTTAAGAACAGTTCAACGGGCGGCTTTCGGGCCGCCCGTTTCCTTTGCGTCATCTCTTTATTGACTTTCGCGACATAGGGCGTCTGATTGACATGCCGATTCGTACGAGGTCGGCGTAAAACGAGGGACTCGTCATGGAAGCGCTTCTACCGATCATTGTACAAGTCATCACGGGTATAATCGGCGGCCAAGCAGTCGGCGCCGCGATCAAGACGGCGGCCATGGGCCAACTTCCCAAGATTCTCGCGGGCGCAGTTGGCGGCGTTGGCGGCGGCGCCATTCTGGGCAGCCTACTCGGCGGTGCGACGGGTACGGACCCGGCTGCAGGCGGCGCTGCCGGCGGTGCTCTCGGCGGGCTGCTTGGCGATGCGATCGGCGGCGTCGGCGGCGGCGCGATCCTGACCGCGATCGTCGGCGCCATCATGGGCGCGATGAAGAAGGCGTAGGCCGGCGGCCACCCGGCTCGAAACGGGCGGCCTGCGGTCGCCCGTTTTTTGTTTGCGGCTTCCCTGGCGTCTACTGGACCGCGCGCGCTGACTCGCCTAGATCAGGCCGAAACGCGAAGGGAAGCCAATGGGTCAGCTCAATGCCGGCATCGTGCCGGTCACACCGTTCCAGCAGAACTGCACGATCCTGTTCGACATGGACGATAAAAAAGGCGTGGTGGTCGACCCCGGCGGCGATGTCGACCAGATCCTCGCCGCCCTCCAGCAGAACGGCATCGAGGCGACTGCGATCTGGCTGACGCACGGCCATATCGACCATGCCGGCGGGGCGATGGACCTGAAGGAAGCGCTTGGCGTAGAGATCATCGGCCCGCACGAGGCCGACAAGCCGCTGCTCGACAATATTGAGAACCAGGCGAAGCGTTTTGGCGTCGGTGACGCGGTGCGCAACTGCGTGCCCGACCGTTTCTTCGCCGAAGGCGACACGGTGTCGTTCGGAGAGCATGTGTTCGAGGTGCTGCACTGCCCCGGCCATGCGCCGGGCCATGTCGTCTTCTACAACCGCGCCGCGCAGTTCGCCCATGTCGGCGATGTGCTGTTCCGCGGCTCGGTCGGACGTACCGACCTGCCGGGCGGCGACCATGCAGCACTCATCAGCTCGATCAAGGAAAAGCTCCTGCCGCTCGGCGACGAGATCGGCTTCATCTGCGGACACGGGCCGGGCGGACGCTTCGGCGAGGAGCGCCGCAGCAATCCGTTCCTCGTCTGAGTTTCCCGCACAAGGCAAAGGGCGCGGACCTTCCGGACCGCGCCCTTTGTCTGTGTTTTGCCGGCAATCAGTTGGCGACGCAGAAATGCTCCCGGCCGTCATAGCCCATGAAAGTGCCGGACCGTGGATCGAAGCTGCGATAGCGGTCGGCGCAGTAATCGTACCATCCCGGGCTCCACGGCTCGAAAGCGCCGTCGACATAGACGGTCTCCGGATATTGACGGATAGGACGGCGGTAAGGCCTTTCGTAGACCGGCTCCGGTTGCGAGGCGAGGCCGACCACGAGAGCGCCGGCAGCCAGCCCGAGAATCCCCGCCGCGGCCAGATCGCCGCTGTCGGAGTGGTGACTGTGGTAGTGCCGGCCGTTATGCCGCCAGTAGCGGTCGCCGGCATTGGCGGCGGGCAGGGTAGCCAGCGTCGTGGCCGCGACCGCGAGCGACAGGATCGCCGTTTTGACAAATCGCTTCATCTTCGTCTCCTTCGCCGGCCCGCGTCAGCTGTAGAGCCGGTCTTTGCGAAGAGAATAGGGCGACGAAGGTGAATGCTGGCTGAACGGTATGGCAGCTAGCAGCAACAGGGCCGCTCTGTTG
>JAEYXI010000385.1 GCA_023428515.1 Pseudomonadota bacterium
AAACCGTCGATGTGCCGGCTATCGCGCAATACTTCGCCGGGCCGATCGGCGTTGGAGCATCGTGATTGGAAAACCGCCCCTTCTCCCACTAGCATTATGCGGATCGAAGGAAATTGATAACCTTGGCCGCACCTTGCTTCGAGGTGTTCTTGAAGACCGACGGCTGGCGACGCTAGGTTGTTTCATGCGCCTTCTAATAGCCGCCGTTGCCGCCATAGTTCTCGCGGCTTTCCCGCGCATGGCCTATTCCGGCGACGGCAAGGCCACAACGCCCATCGTGCTGGCGGCCACCGGCAATTTCGGCCCGCAGACGCTTGCCTTGATCAATTCGTACAGGAAGAGCCGTGGCCTCTCGCCGCTTGCTCCCAATGGCACCCTGCAGGCACTGGCTCGGCAGCACAGCCGGTATCAAGCAGCGAGGAACAGGCTCAGCCATGAAGGCTTCCGACAGAGATCAGCCGCCGCGAAAGCGGCCGGGCTCAGCATCGTATGCGCTGAAAACGTCGGTCAAAAATATCGAAGCGCACAGAGCCTTTTTGCGGGATGGAAAAACTCCCTCGGCCACCGGAGGAATTTGCTTCGGCCCAAGCTGCGTTACGCCGGCGTTTCCGTGGTCGGTGATTTCTCGACGTTTTTCGCCTGCGAATAGGGTCGCCCCGGGGTCTCGGACGAAAACCGCTCACGCCCGCCAACATCATGTGATCTGCGCCTGCCGACAGGTCGCCGCCCGCCCGAATCCCTGTATAATCGCCAGATGCCCATCCGCCAGCTTTCCGAAACGATGATCAACCAGATCGCCGCCGGCGAGGTCATCGAGCGTCCGGCGAGCGTGGTGAAGGAACTGCTCGAGAATGCCCTCGACGCCGGCGCCTCGCGCGTCGAGATCGCGACCGCCGGCGGCGGCCTGTCGCTGATCCGCGTGGTTGACGACGGGTCGGGCATCGCCTCCAGCGAACTGATGCTCGCAGTCGCCCGTCACTGTACCTCCAAGCTATCGACCGACATCCACGACATCCGTTCGCTCGGCTTCCGCGGCGAAGCCCTGCCCTCGATCGGCTCGGTCTCGCGGCTGGCCATTCGCTCGCGCACGCCAGGTTCCGACGCCGCGGCCGAGATTTCTGTCGAAGGCGGCGATGTCTCTGCAGTGAAGCCCGCCGCCGCCAACCGCGGCACATCAGTCGAAGTGCGAGATCTCTTCTTCGCCACCCCTGCCCGGCTGAAGTTCATGAAGGGCGAGCGTGCCGAAAGCTCGGCGATATCCGATGTCGTCAAGCGCATCGCCATTGCCTTTCCTGCCGTCCGCTTCACGCTCTCCGGCACCGATCGCTCGACGCTCGATCTGCCGGCGACGGACGACACGCCGGACGGATATCTGCGCCGCATCGCACAGGTCATGGGCGTGGACTTTCCCGATAACTCGCTTGCCATCGACGCCGCACGCGAAGGCGTAGCACTCTCCGGCCACGTCTCCATCCCTTCCTACAACCGCGCCAACGCGCTGCAGCAATATGCCTATGTCAACGGCCGGCCGGTGCGCGACAAGCTGATCGCCGGCGCAATCCGCGGCGCCTTCGCCGATGTCCTGCCGCGCGACCGTCACGCGGTGTCAGTGTTGTTCCTGACGCTCGATCCGGCGCTGGTCGACGTCAACGTTCACCCCGCCAAGGCCGACGTGCGTTTCCGCGATCCCGGCCTCGTGCGCGGGCTGATCGTCGGCGCGATCAAGCAGACGCTTGCGGCAGCAGGCATCCGCTCCGCCACTACCGGTGCTGCCGGCCTCGCCAGCGCCTTCCGGCCGGGTGCTGCGGCTTACGGTCATGCCGGACCGGCCAACGGGCACCGCACGTTCGACCCGTCCTTCCGCGCAGCGTCCGGCAACGGCTTCGACGCCAGCCGCTCGCCCTACCGTCCTCTCGACATGGGATTCGGCGAGAGCGTACAGGCCGCTTTCGACGCGGGCCCGGCCGTCAGCGCCGACGCGCGTGCGGGCGCTGCAGCACCCGACGAGACCTTGCTTGGCGCCGAGTTGGGGGCAGCCCGCGCGCAGGTGCATGAGAACTACATCGTCGCGCAGACAAGGGATTCCCTCGTCATAGTCGACCAGCACGCAGCCCATGAGCGCCTCGTATACGAAGCGCTCAAGAATGCGCTGCACTCCCGTCCGATGCCGGCGCAGATGCTGCTCCTGCCCGAAATCGTCGACCTGCCCGAGGAGGACGCCGAGCGCCTTGCCTCGCACGCCGAGACACTCGCCCGCTTCGGCCTCGGCATCGAGCGCTTCGGCCCCGGCGCGGTGGCCGTCCGCGAGACACCCTCGATGCTTGGCGAGACCGATGTCGGCCAGCTCGTCCGCGACCTTGCCGACGAGATCGCCGACAACGACACGGTCGACACACTCAAGGAGCGGCTCGACCGCATCGCGGCGACCATGGCTTGCCACGGTTCCGTTCGCTCCGGACGGCTGCTGAAGCCGGAGGAGATGAACGCGCTCTTGCGCCAGATGGAGGCGACGCCGGGCTCCGGCACCTGCAACCACGGACGCCCCACCTATATCGAGCTCAAGCTCGCCGACATCGAGCGTCTGTTCGGCCGGCGTTAGCCTCCCGTGCGGTCGGCAGGGCTGCTTCATCTCAACCGCTTGACCTCCTCAGGGTTTTGTGGCGGAACAAAATGATGATGAACAGATTTGAGGGCCCCGGCGCCAGGGAAGCCCGCATCCGCTATCTCGACGGCGATTTCCAGGTCACCAGCCCCGGCGCCTTCGTCCGCTGCGCCGTCACAGGCGAATCCATCCCGCTCGACGAGCTAAGGTACTGGAGCGTCGCGCGCCAGGAGGCCTATGTCAGCGCCGCCGTCTCGCTGCAGCGCGAGATGCAAGTCAATCCGGAGCTTGCCCGCCGGCAAACCTGACGAGCGTCAGACTTTCAGGCGTCTCTCGCGCCATGCGGCAAGCGTCTCCTCGACGATGCGCTTTGTCGCCAGCGCGTTCTCGAACACCGCGTCGATCTCGAGCACGTTGAGCTTGTCGAGCAGTTCTTTCGGCGCCGTGCCGTTGCGCAGCCTGGCGAAGTCCTTGGCGGTCGTGATCAGCTCCAGTTCGGCGCCGCTGGCCATATCCACGAGTTCCTTCAACTCGTCGTTCGAATAGAAATGATGGTCCGGGAAGGATCGCGTCATCACGACCTCGCCGCCCGCCCTGGTCACCGTATCGAAGAACTTGTCGGGATGGCCGATGCCTGCGAAGGCGAGGAAACGCCGGTTGGCGAACTTGTCGGCGCCGCGCGTCCTCGTCCAAGCCTCGAAGATCGGGCGGCCGGCGCGCGCCGCCTGCCTGACCACCGCCTCGCCCGCCTTGTCGTCACCCATGCGTACGATGCCGGTAGCAAAGCGCACCTGGTCGATCAGCCGGGCACGCAGCGGTCCGCCGGGCAGGACATGGCCATTGCCTACGCCGTAGCGCCCGTCGACCACGACCAGGGCGTAGTCCATGTGGATCTGCGCGCTCTGGAAGCCGTCGTCCATGATCAGGAAATCGCAGCCGCGCTGCATCAAGAGCTTGGCGCCGGCGATGCGGTTCGGCGTTGTCGCCGTGATCGCGTGGTCGGACAGCAGCAGCGGCTCGTCGCCCACCTGTCTCGCGCTGTCGTGCTTGCGGTCTACGACATGCGGCTCGCCTATGCTTCCGCCATAGCCGCGCGACAGGAAGCCCGGCGTCAGGTGCATCTTCTTCGCCTGCTTGGCGAGCGCGATCGCTACCGGCGTCTTGCCGGTGCCGCCGACGGTGAAATTGCCGACGCAGAGAACCGGAACGTCGAGCTTCTCGCGCCGCGCATTGACCATCCGCCGCGTGGCGACGAAGCTGTAGATGCTCGACAATGGATAAAGCGCATAGGCGCGCCAGTCCGGGCTCTCCCACCAGAACGGAGGCGCCTCGCTGGCCATGCTCAGCGCGTGCCCTTCAGCCGCGCCTTCACGATCAGCGGGTGGATGAAGGGTTCGAGTGCCTTCAGGGTCTTGGCGAGCGCGCCGCGCATCTCTTCGACCGTCGCCGCCCCCGCCGCCATCATTTTGTGGCGTGTGCCGTCATTCAGCAGCAGGAAATTGACCGCACCGGCCAGCATGTCGCGGTCGGCCACGAGCTTGGCTGCACCCTTGTCGATCAGCTTTTGATAGGCTTCGCGGAAGTTCTGCACGTTGCGCCCGGAAAGCACCGCCGTTTCCAGCATTGCCGGCTCGAGCGGGTTCTGGCCGCCCTCGGACGTCAGCGAACGCCCGACAAAGGCGATCTCGGTCAGCCTGAGGTAAAGGCCCATCTCGCCGATCGTGTCGCCGAGCAGTATGTCCGTATCGGAGCGGATGCGCTCGCCGGAGCTGCGCATCACGACCTTCAGTCCCATCGCCGCGAATTCCACCGCCAGCGCTACGGCGCGGTCGGGATGGCGTGGCACGATGATGGTGAGCAACCCCGGATGCCGGGTGCGCAGCATCTTGTGGATTTCCGCCGCCATCCGCTCCTCGCCCTCATGCGTCGAGATGGCGGCCCAGGTAGGGCGCAAGCTGAGCTGGCGCGCGATAGATTGCAAGGCGCGCTCGTCGACCGGCGGCGGATTGGTGTCGACCTTGAGGTTGCCCGACACTGTCACCGGCCTTGCGCCCAGCGTCTCGAAACGCTCGGCATCCGCTCCCGACTGCGCCACCACATGCGAGAGGTTCTCGAACAGCGCCTCGGCTATGTAGCGTCGCTTCTTCCAGGACTCGAATGAACGCTCCGAAAGGCGGCCGTTGACCAGCACCTGGGGAATGCGTCGCCCCCCGAGTTCCAGGATCGTCACCGGCCAGATTTCGGATTCGGCGATGATAGCCAGGTCCGGCTGCCAATGGTTGAGGAAGCGCGTGACTGCCGGCCTCAGATCGAGCGGCACGAACTGATGGATGATCCGGTCGCCGAGTCGCTCTTCCGCCACCTGCGCCGACGTCACCGTCCCCGTTGTAAGCACGACGTTCACGCCCAGGTCGAGGATGCTTTCCAGCAGGGGAACGATGGCGATCGTTTCGCCGACGCTCGCCGCGTGAGCCCAGATCAGAGGCCCGTGCGGCCGCGGCTTGCCGGCATGGCCGGAACGCTCACGCCGCCGGTTCGGGTCCTCCTTGCCCTTCGTGGCGCGCCAGGCGACATAGGGACCGACCAGCGGAAAGGCTGCAGCGCCCGCGAGACGGTATGTCGCCAGCACGGTACGCGCCCACTTCTCGCTCATCGCACACCATCTACGAGGGCATAGGCCTTGGCGGTCGTCGCATTGAGCGTATCGGTCAACAACTGCCGCTTGCGCTCCATCTCGGCGTCGTCAGCATCCTTCGGGACATAGATCCGCTCACCTATGGCGACGGCGCTGCGACCGAAAGGCAGGCTGATCGTGGTCTTGTCCCAGCTTTTCTCCAGCACTTTGCGGCGGCTGGTCGCGATCGCCGTGGAGATGATCGGACGGCCGGAAAGACGTGCAAGGAGGACGACTCCCATGCCCGCCTCGCGCGGCTTGCCATGCGGTATGTCTGCGATCATCGCGACGTTATTGCCGGCGTCGAGCGACTTTTTCAGGGCGACCAGCGCGCGGGCTCCGCCCTTGTCGAGATGCTGCCTGGGGTCACGGCCGCCCGATCCGCGTATGGTCTGGACGCCGAAGTTCTCTAGAACCATCGCGTTGAGCTCAGCATCGGCGCTGCGCGACACCATCGCGACCAGTTGTCGCTTGCTCGGATAGAAGGCCGGCGTCAGCAGGTGCTGGCCGTGCCAAAGCGCGATTATGGTCGGTCCGTCGGCATCGTAGACGCCGGCGAGCTTCGCCGACCCCGCCACGGTGGGGTTCGTCAGCCTGACGAAGCGAAGCGCCTGTGAGATCAACGAGGTGACGGCCCCCTTGGCCAATCGCGACCGAGCAAAAGGCTCGCGGATTCGCATCCACAGCGCCTTTGGCCGTTTGACGGCCTTTTTCTTCTTGGCCGCAGGCGGAGCCTCCCGCTGCGTCACGGTCTGGTCGTCCATTACTTCGATCCGGAACCCTTCGCCTCCGGCTCGAGCAGCCGATGCAGGTGAACGACGAAATAGCGCATATGGGCGTTGTCGACACTGGCTTGCGCCTTGGCCTTCCAGGCCGCCTCGGCGGTGCGATAGTTCGGGAATATCCCGACTATGTCGAGTTCGTTGAGATCACGAAATTCCGCACTGCCAAGCTTCTTCAGCTCGCCGCCGAAAACCAGGTGCAAAAGCTGCTTTTCGCCATCTGCGTCGGCCATTTTGGACACCTTGCTTGCTGCTTGCCGCCTGTCTAACGCATCGGCTCGGGAATCGGAATCGATATTTGGGCCGCGCCCTCCCGCGCAATCCGGATGCCGCAATATTCTCCGCTAGCAGCCGGATATTCTGCGCAGTAGCTGAAAACACCGCTTTTTCAAACCATTTTCGGCAGTTTTCAACTGTCGGCACGGATAGTCCTGGCCATAATATCCAGTAACTCGCCGCTTCCGGCGACAAGCGCCCCATGCCGAATGTGTTGACCGCCATAGGCGGGAGGCTTGCCATGCGCATCGAGCAGGTCCCCTCCGGCCTCGCGCAGGATCAGGTCGGCCGCCGCAAGATCCCAATCGTGGGAATTCGGCTTGATGAAGCTTGCATCCAGCGTCCCGTCCGCGACCATCGCCAGGCGGTAGGCCAGCGACGGCACGTATTCCGCGCGCTTCAGATGGCGGCGGGTTTCCTGCGGCAGCGCGTCGATCATGACCGCCGGACCGCCCACCAGCGGTGTCGGCCTCGCCGTGCCGGCAACCGCCAGTCGCTTGCCGTTCTTGAAGGCGCCGCCGCCGAGCACGGCAGAAAATGTCTCCTTGCGCGCCGGGCATTCCAGGACGCCGGCAATCGACCGGCCCTTCTCTACGACGGCGACGGAGACGCACCAGTCGCGCCGGCCTTCCAGGAAGCCTCGCGTGCCGTCGATCGGGTCGACGACGAAGGTGCGCCGCGCCGCAAGCCTGGCTGCATCGTCCGCCCTCTCCTCTGAAAGCCATCCATACTCCGGTCGCGCGACCAGCAGCGTCTCGTTCAGGAAATGGTCGGCGGCGTAATCAGCCTCGCTTACCGGCGACGTGCCGTCCTTCAGCCAGACCTCCGGGCTCTGCTTGTAGTAGCGCAGGGCTATTCGGCCGGCTTCCCGCGCGGCCTCCAGCAGAAGTGCGAGATCGCCGGCCAGATCGGTTTCGTTGATTTGGTCAACTGCCGGCAAGGGTCATCCCTTCGATCAGCAGCGTCGGGCTTGCGGTCGCGTAGTTGCGGTCGAGATCGCTCGCCGGCACCATCCTGAGGAACATGTCCTTGAGGTTCGACGCGATCGTCACCTCCGCCACCGGATAGGTCAGTTCGCCATTCTCGATCCACAGGCCGGATGCGCCGCGGCTGTATTCGCCGGTGATCATGTCGACGCCCTGCCCAAACACTTCGGTGACGTAGAAGCCTGTTTTCAGCGACTTGATGATCTCTTCCGGGCTCCTTTCTCCCGCCTCGATGGCCAGATTGGTCGAGGAAGGCGACACCGACGAGCCGGAGCGAGCGCCCCGGCCGTTCGTCTTGAGGCCAAGCTCCTTCGCTGCCGACGTCGACAGGAACCAATGGTTCAGCACGCCTTTCTCGACCATCAGCAGTTTTTCGCCGGCGATACCCTCTCCATCGAAGGGCCGCGACGCCTGCCCGCGCATCAGCGCCGGTTCGTCCGTCACCGTAATGGCGGTCGAGGCGACCTGCTGGCCCATCTTGTCGCGCAGGAAGCTCGTCTTGCGCGCCACCGACGCACCGTTGATCGCACCCGCCAGATGCCCGGCAATGCCACGCGCCACCCGCGGATCGAACACCACGTCCAC
>JAEYXI010000533.1 GCA_023428515.1 Pseudomonadota bacterium
GGCCCACCCTTGCGAGCACGATGGCGAGCACGGCCGCGATCGTCACCGCCCAGAACACGGCGCGCCAGCCGAACGCGTCGATGATGATGCTGCCCGTCAGCGGCGCAAGGATCGGCGAGACGCTGAACACCAACATCAGCAGCGACATCAGCTTCGTTGCCTCCGGACCGGTATGCAGGTCGCGCACGACGGCGCGCGGCACCACCATGCCGGTGCTCGCCCCCAGTCCCTGCACCAGCCGGAAGAAGATCAGCCACTCGACGTTGGGCGCGAGTGCGGCGCCGACGCTGGCGATCGCGAAGACGATCAGGCCGCCATACAAGACCGGCTTGCGGCCATACATGTCGGCCCACGGCCCGACGATCAGCGGCCCGATGGCGAAGGACAGGAAGACGACGACGAGGCTCATCTGCACGGCGAGCGGGCTGGTGCCGAGGTCGGCGCCGATCGTCGGCAGCGCCGGCAGGTACATGTCGATGGCGAAGGGACCGATGGCCGAAATCAGGCCGAGCACGATCGCGATGCGGAGGAACCCTGAAGTCATGTGGTCAAACCTTAAAATCGACCGGGCGCCACCCCACTTACGGTTGACGCGCGGTTCCAAGGACTCCCGATGCCTTGTCTGCTCGGCTCCTCCGGCAAGCAGATCACACCGGTATCGTCCAAATTTTTAGACAGAGTTGTCTAATTAGTCAATCAGCTGTATAAAGAATTATGGCGCTCATCGACACCGCTCCTGACATCGGCACACCGCGCACCCATGCGGCGAAACGCATTTCGATCCTCGAAGCTGCCACTTATGTCTTCTGCCGCGAGGGTTATGCCGGCGCCAACATCGACATGATTGCGGCCGAGGCAGGCGTGTCTAGGCAAACCATCTACAACCATCACGGCGACAAGGAAAAACTCTTCGTCGCCGTCGTGCAGGCGCTCACCGAACGTGCCAATGCCGGCATCTTCGCCACGCTCGCCACCTTCCCCGATCATCCCGAAAATCTCGAGACCGAGCTCGTCGAGTTCGCCGTGGAGCTGAACCGCAACTGCATCTGCAACAGCAACGGCAAATATCTGCGCAAGCTGATCGAGGCGGAGGGCCAGCGCTATCCCGAACTCTTCGCCACCTGGCGCGAGAACGGGCCGGGCAAGACCTGGGCAACGCTCGCGGCGCGCTTCGCCCGCCTCGCCCACTCCGGTTATCTTGACATCGACGACCCCGACGTCGCCGCGCGCCAGTTCCTGGCGCTCATCAACGCCGACCTGCACGTGTCGATGGTGCTCGGCGACCAGCTCGGCGAAGAGCGCGTGCGCGAAGCCGCGAGGAATGCGGTTCGCACGTTCCTGCGCGCCTACGGCAAGCGCGCAACAGTCTGAGCATCTCTCGCGCTCCTGCCGACGATGCGTCGCCTATAATTGTTTACGCCGGCTCCAAGCTTGATTACAGCTATGGGACGATTCACGGACGAAAAGACCGTATGGCCGAAGACCACATCCGCTACGACATTCTCGCCCAGGAGGCATTGCGCGGCGTCATGCGCAAGGTCCTGGCCGAGGTTGCGCGGACCGGCCTGCCCGGCAACCATCACTTCTTCATCACCTTCCTGACGGGAGCGCCGGGCGTGCGCATCTCGCCGCGCCTGCGCGAGAAATACCCCGAGCAGATGACGATCGTGATTCAGTTCCAGTACTGGGATCTCAAGGTCACCGACACCGGATTCGAGGTCGGCCTCTCCTTCTCCGACGTGCCCGAGCGTTTGGAGATCCCCTTCTCCGCCGTGCGCGGCTTCTATGATCCGTCGGTCAATTTCGAGCTCGAATTCGACGTGAAGACGGAAACTCCGGCGGCCGAGGAGAAGCCGGCGAAACCGCAGGCGGAAACCTCGAAAGCGGCCGCGCCCGCGAAGAAGTCCGAATCGAAGAAGAAGTCGTCCGAGCCGGCCAAGGAGGCGACTGCCGAAACGCCGCCGGCGGCCAAGAGCGCCGACGTCGTTTCCCTCGACGCTTTCCGCAAGAAGTAGGTTTGGCGATGTCGAACGTCGTCAATCTCCGTATGGCACGCAAGCGCAAGGTGCGGGCGGACAAGGAGCAGGCGGCGAGCGAAAACCGCGCTTTGCACGGACGCTCCAAGGCCGAGAAGCAGCGCGACCGGATGCAGGCTGAAAAGGCCGAGAACTTCGTCGAAGGCCACAGGCTGCGCGGCCGCGACGGCCACTGATTCCGGCCGTGAGCCTGGTCCGCAAACACTCGGTCACCATCCGCGGCCACCGCACCAGCTTTTCGCTCGAACAGCCCTTCCTCGATGACCTCCGCGCCATCGCGGCCGCCCGCCGCATCACCCTCGCCGCACTCGTCGCGGAGGTCGACACGGCACGCCCACGCGACGCCAACCTCTCCTCGGCGCTGAGGATCTTCGTTCTCGATCAGGCGAAACGGAACGCGCTCGCAGCCAACCGGTAGCTGCCCTCAAGCGCACCCGGTCGAGCCGCTCCAGCAACCGCAGGCTCCCGCTACTGGATTCCCTGCAGCATCTTCATGAAGCCGTCCTCGGCGAATGGATTCTCCGGCTCCGCCGGCCTTCCGACATTGGCGCGCGGTCGCGGCGCGTTCTCCTGGGAAGCGGCTGGCGATGTACTCTCAGCCTCGCGACGCGCCGCTTCTTCGAGAGCGCGCGCGGCCTGCTCCTGCCGGATGCGTTCCTCCTGCCTTGCCCGCTCTTCCGCCAGGATGCGAGCACGCGTTTCTGCTTCGGCCTTTGCGGCAGCTTCCGCTTCGCGCTGGGCAGCCTCGGCCGCGGCGCGGGCCTGCTCTTCGGCTTCGCGCTGCGCCAGCGCTTCGGCCTCCAGCCGCGCCTTCTCTTCCGCTTCGAGCTTGGCGGCGGCCTCCGCCTCCAGACGCGCAGCCTCTTCAGCCTGCCGCTTGGCCTCCTCGGCCGCGATCCGGGCGCGCTCCTCGGCCTCCTGCCGGGCCTTGGCTTCGGCTTCCAGGCGCGCCTTCTCGGCCGCCGCCTGCCGCGCAAGCTCTTCGGCCTCGGCCTTCAGCCGCGCTTCTTCCTCGGCCTTGCGCTTTGCTTCGGCTTCGGCCTCCGCCTTGAGCCTCGCCTCTTCCTGCTCCTTGCGCCATGCCTCGGTGGCGCGGTCATGCTCTTCCTGCAGCGCCGCGTAATAGCGCACCTCACGCCGCAGCCGCTGCTTTTCGAGCAGCGCCGACTGCATCGCCTCCACCCGCGCCTGCTCGATCTCCAATGCGCGCTGCGTCAGGAACTGCGCCAGCGGCTCGCTGTCGAAGGTGCGCACCGGTGCGCCGATCGGCCCCTGCAGGCTGAAGCGCAGCGCCGGCTCAGAGCCGACCAGGGCCTCCTCCCCGGGTTCGTAGGTGAGCGTGCCGTCCGCTGAAACCTCGCCCGTGTTCAGGTCGGACTGCAGGTTCGCCTCGATCCGCGCGGCCGGGTTGCTCAACGTCACCGGCGGCGCGCGAAGCACGCCCGCCGCGACGGTGAAGGCGACCTCGCCTGGATCGGCGGCAAAACTTCCGGCGCCCGCTATGATCGGCGCGAAGCCCGCCGTCTTCGCCGTATCGATGTCCTTTCCATACTCATCGGCGCGGGCGACCAGTTGCGGAAGGGCCAGCGGGTTGACGCCGTCGACGACCAGCGAGCGGAACGCCGCCGTACCCGAACCCGAGAGCGTCGCGACCAGCCCGCCGACCGACTTGCCGCTGGCCGACAGCGCCGTCGACAGATCGCCCGTGCCGCGCAGGCCGGCTTGGCCCAGGCCGGACGAGATGTCCGCGTCTGCAAGCTTCATTTGTGCGGAAAACAATCCGGTGCCGTCATTGTTTTTCAGCTCGAACAGGCCGGTCAGGTCGCCGCCGTGAAGCTTGCCGGAGAGGTTGGTGACCCTCAAGCTCTCGTCATCGAGCTTCAGCATGAGGCGCGCATCATAGGCCGTCACCGCAGGGCCGGCGGTCAGCGTCGCGGCGGAAATGCCGAGCTCGGCGCTGAACGGCGCCGTGACCTTCGGCGCGAACGGCACGGAGGACCACCCGCCGCCTGTGCTTTCGAGCGCCGTTTCGCCGAGCACCATCGCCGCCAGCGGTTCGAGATTCAGCTCGTCGAGCGTCAGCTGTCCGGTGAGATAGGGCTTGCCGTCCTTGACGGCGGCGTTGAGGTCGCCTGCAACCGAGCCTTCATTGACCGTGCCGATCAGCCTGTCGAGCACCAGCAGCCCGTCGGCGTAATCCGTGTCCGCCTCCATCTCGACGCGCATCCCGGCGCCCATCGCCGGCAGCGCCACGCTCGTCGTCATCAGCCAGGGTTCGATGTCGGGTGCATTGAGCCTCGTGTGACCCTTCGCCGCGACAGCGCCGTTGGTGAGCCTGGCCGTGCCGGCGAAACCGGCCGAGAAGTCGCCCGCCGTCAGGCTGGCCGATGCCGCGAGATCGCCCGACAGCCTGCCCTTCAGCGAGAAATCCGTTTCGCCGGGACCGGTCAGGCCGAGCGGCAGGACCGGCAGGCCGTAGAGCGCGAGCAGTTCGGTTGCGTCGTCGTTGCGCCCCGAGAGCGCGATCGAAACGTCGGCATCGTTCGCCTGCTCCGGCTTGCCGCTGCCGGACATCGTCGCCGACAATGTCGTGCCGCCGGCAACGCCGTTGGCGCTCACCGCGAAGCCTGTCGTACCGTCGGCGTTCGCCGCGGCCGTCGCCACGACGTCGAGCCGCGCATCGTCGAACAGGCCGCGATTGGCCGTCGCGCGGGCCTGCAACTCCTGGACCAGCATATTGTCCCTGTAGCGATCGGCGGCCGCGGCAATCAGCGGCGCGAGATCGACGGCGATCAGCGAGGCGTCGATATCGCCGGACGGACTGCCGGGGAAATCGCGGACCGTGCCGGTGGCGCTGATCGTCGCGCCGGCAAGGTCGCCGATCGACAGGCGGTCGATCTCCAACAGCCCTTCGCGCAACCGCAGCGCCGTGTCCACCGACTGCGCCGTCAGCCCGCCGGCGCTGACCGGGCCTGCCTTCACCTGCAGATCGAGATCGCCATCGGCAAACCGATTGCCCCCGACATCGCTGACGAAGAGCGAGGCGAATGCCTCGAGACCGTCGACGTCGAGCGCGCCGCCGGCGAGTTTCAGCACGGTCGCCGGCTTGGCGTCGCGCGGCTGCCGGCGCTCGGCCTCGCCGCGGAAGGTCGCGTTGCCGAGCCCAAGTTCCAGATTGCTGAAAGCCTGCCGCTCCTGCGTCAGGTCGACATCGGCGCGGAAGCCGGCGGCGGGCAGTCGCCGGATCGCATCGTCGACGTCCTGCGCCACCCAGGCGGCGAAGCCGGACGGCTGGGCGACCGCGAGCAGCAGCGAGCCGGAGAAGCCGAGGTCGCCCTCGGTGCGCAGCATGCCGTCGGCTTCGAGCGTCGTGCGTCCGGGCAGCGTCGCCGCGAGCGATTTCACCGACCAGCCGCCGGTCGCCGGTTCCGCCGACAGGCGCACGTCGCGCACCGTCGTGTCGCCGGCCACCACGGCCGGCAGATTGACCTCGAGTGTTCCCGGTATCGAGGGTTTCGGCAGGTCGAGCAGCGCTTCCTGCAACGCCGCGAGCCGCTCGGCCAGCGTCAGGCCGCCGGATGCGTCGGCTCCGATCGCCTCGTCGAAGCGCACTTGCGCCCCGTTGAGCGACAGCGCGAAACGCGGCTCGGTCCCGAAATCGAGGAAACCCTTACCGTCGGCCGCGTAAGGGTTGTCGAGCGGGCCGGTTTCGAAGCGGAATTCATCCAGCGCCAGCCGCACGTCGTCGAGCGCGAACTTGCCCTTGATGCGGAAGCCGGGTCCGGCGGCGGCCGGCGGCGGCGCTTCGCCCTCGACCTGGTCGCGGCGCGCCGCCAATCGGAAATCACCGGCATATTTCGCGGCGCCTCCTTCGTCGACGCGCAGCTCGCCGTCCGATTCGATCGAAACCTTCTGCACCTCAGGCTCGGCCTGGATCCTCAACCGCATGGCGCCGTCGCTGGCCCGCCCCGTGTTGACCGTGACGGCCGAGCGCAGCCCGTCGACGCGCATCGAGCCGCCCATGCGCCAGGGGCCGGCAAGCGACCGGGCCGACATCTCCGTGTTGATCTCGGTGAGGCGATGCGTGCGGCCGCTCGCGACGTGGCGGATGCTCACCTGCCCCTCGGTGATGGTCAGCTTCTCGATCGAGATGGCGTGGAACGGCGTCGAGGGCCGCACCGCCCAGTCGATCGTCCCGTCGGCGGCCACCTCGATGATCGCCTTCGGCCGCACCAGCCGCATGTCGAAGATGTGGAAGTCGCCGGAAAGCAGCGGCGCCAGCTCGGCATCCATCGAGAAGGTCTCGGCCGTCATCGCCGGCTCGCCGTCCGGCCCGCCGCCGACCTCCACATTGGAGAAGGTCACGGATGGAAACGGCAGGATCGTCGCGGTGGCCTCTCCGTGCACGGTGACCTTGCGCCCGAGGACGGCGCTCGCCTCGCGCTCGAACGCGTCGCGGTAGCTCGACCATTCGACAAAATAAGGCGCTACCAGCGCCGCCGTCAGCGCCAGCACGAAGAGTCCACCGAAGATCACGAACAGCCGTGCCAGCATCGGTCCCGAAAGCGTGCCTGAAACCCGCCGCTAGTTTACCTGCATCGGCGTGTCGATAAAGTGGCGATTTTCAACGTGCTCGCGCGAGGCGCCAACGTGGTCGCGGATTACCGCGCGTCGCGCTTGGCCTGAGCTACGGCAGCGGCCTTGCGTTGACGACCGCGCTCCATCGGCCTGACCAGGTTTTTGCTCTTGCTGCTTTCAATGGCATGCATGCCCGCATGCGCCCGGCGCGAATTGAAATCCGCGGGGCGTTCGGCAGCCTTCTCCTTCTTGAGCGCAAGCGCATTTCGCGCGTTGTCGACAAGCTCGACCCGCGCCGCGAGCTGGCGCCGGCGCTCGTGCTCGCCGTTCAGGCGGCGCATGCTCCTCGCCAACACGCCGAGTTTTGCCCTCGTGCCGTCGTCCTTGGTCGCCGGCTGGGCACCCTTCGGCGCCGCCTTGCCGCGCATCTCGCGACGTTTCCGGTTGGCGTCCGACTGCGCGCGGTCACGGCGCTCCCGCAGCATCTTGATGAGATCGCGCAGTTCCGCATCCGAAAGATCCTGGACTGCCGGATGATACGAGTTTTGCACGAGCGTCCGTTCCTCGACGCTCAGCGCCCGCTCTTCCTGTTTGCGCGAAATAGCCATGTCCGAACTCCTCGCCTCAAAAGTCGTCAGCGTGAAGTGTCCGGCCAAATTACTCGCCGGTCAAGCTGGGGCTCAGCGAGCCCGGCTACCGGCGCCCGGCCAGATCTTGCCCGGATTGAGGATGTTCTGGGGATCGAGCGCCGCCTTGATCGCGCGCATCACGTCGACGCCCTCCTTGCCGATCTCGCCTTCGATGAAGCCGATCTTGCCCTGCCCGATGCCGTGTTCGCCAGTGCAGGTGCCGTCCATGCGCTGCGCCCGCGCGTTGAGCCTGGCGCAAAACTCCTCGGCAAGCTCGATGTCCTTCGGGTCGTTCACGTCCATCAGGATCATGGTGTGGAAATTGCCGTCGCCGACATGGCCGACGATCGGCGCGATCAGCCCCATCTCGGCAATGTCGGCCTCCGTCTCGGCGATGCATTCGGCGAGCCTGGAGATCGGCACGCAGACATCGGTCGAAAGCCCGCGCGATCCCGGTCGCAGCGTCAGCGACGCCCAATAGGCATCATGGCGTGCCTTCCAGAGCTTTGCGCGCTCCTCCGCCACGCTGGTCCAAAGGAACGGCCCGCCGCCGAATTCCGCGGCGATCTCGCCGAAGGATTCGGCCTGTTCGGCAACGCCAGCGTCGCTGCCGTGGAATTCGAGGAACAGGCAGGGGCTCTCCGGATAGTCGAGCTTGGAATAGGTCTTCATGGCCCGCATCTGCAGTGCGTTCACGAGTTCGATGCGCGCCACCGGAATGCCCATCTGGATCGTCGCGATCACCGCCTCGCAGGCCTGCTCGACCGATGGGAACGGGCAGACGCCGCCCGAGATTGCCTGCGGTATGCCTGCTAGCTTCAGCGTCAGCGAGGTGATGATGCCGAGCGTGCCCTCAGAGCCGACGATGAGCCGCGTCAAATCGTATCCGGCCGAGCTCTTCTTGGCGCGCTTGCCCGTAGTGACCACGCTTCCGTCGGCCATCACCGCCGTCAGCGACAGCACATTGTCGCGCATCGTGCCGAAGCGCACCGCATTGGTGCCGGACGGGCGCGTCGCGGCCATGCCGCCAAGGCTGGCATTGGCGCCGGGGTCGATCGGAAAGAACAGGCCGGTGTCGCGCAGATAGTCGTTGAGCTCGATCCTGGTGACGCCCGGCTCGACCGTGCAGTCCAAGTCCTGCGGGTTGACCTCGACGATGCGGTTCATCCGCGACGTGTCGAGCGAGATGCCGCCGCCCGGCGCGTTCACAGCGCCTTCGAGCGAGGTGCCCGTGCCGAAGGCGATCACCGGCACCCTGTGCTCGGCGCAGGCCCGCACGATCTCCTGCACCTCCTCGGTGCTTTCCGCGAACACGACGCCGTCAGGCGCCTGCACCGGTATGTAGGTCGTCGTGTGCGCGTGCTGCTCGCGTATCGCCTGCCCCGTCTGGAAACGCTCGCCGAAACGCTGCTTCAGTATGCCGAGTACGGCGGCAATGCCGGCCTCGTTGCGTTCGACGCTGTTCAGGTCGCTGAGAGCCATGATTTCCTGCGCATTTGGGCCAGCCGGGCCCTTGTTCCCGGTATATGGACGCGTAGTGTCACCCGCGGCGCTGCTTGTCCAGCGTCGCGGGGAACCAGGATAGGGAGCCAGGCTGAATCCATGACCACAACCGCTGCGCCGTTCGTCTCCCGTGTCATGGAGGTGGAAAAGGACTGGATCGACTACAACGGCCACCTGAACATGGCCTATTACAACGTGATCTTCGACCGCGGCTCGGACGAGGCCTTCGAGATCATGGGGATGGGGCCTGACTATGCGCGCGAGCGCAGGCTCACCATCTACACGGCCGAAGCCCATGTCTGCTATGTCCGCGAGCTTCACCTCGCCGACAAGGTGACGGTCACCTTCCACCTCATCGACCATGACGAGAAGCGGCTGCGCGCCTATCAGGAGATCCGCCACGCCGACGGCTGGCTCGCTGCGACCTCCGAGACGCTCTCCCTCCACATCGACATGAGCGGCCCGAAGGTCGCCCCCTTCCCGCCTGATGTGATGGCGAAGGTCGACGCGATCGGCACGGCCCATGCGGCGCTTCCCATGCCGGAGCGGGCCGGCCGCTCGATCGGCATCAAGCGCAAGTCCTGAGCGTCTCGACTCGACGATCGCTATTGCGGCGGCGCAACACCTGGCGGCCGAATTAACCTTTATGGTTCGTTAACGTGCAAAAGCTGCCTAGTCGCCATTGATCCCCGCGAACGACTCGGCAGAAATCACGACGCGCTTGGACGGGACACCAGGTGAGGCGGCGTGGGATGCAGATGAAGCAGGACATCGGGGCGGTTGCGCATAGGCTGGCGGACGACCAGCGCATCAGCGACTACGATTTCTGGCGGGCGCTGAAGAATCTCGACAACGAAATCTACCGCAAGGCCGGCGAGCACCAGCCCATCCCGATCGAGATGATCCGCTGGCGCGCCATCATCAAGCAGGCCCGCTCCCGGCGGGGCGTCAACTAGCCCGCCCTGTCCACCCGCCAACGCCGACGTCTGCCCTAGGCCAGCTTTTCCTTGAAAAACGCGATCGTCCGGCCCCAGGCCAAATCCGCCGCCGCCTTGTCGTAGCGCGCGGACGACGTGTCGTTGTTGAAGGCGTGCTGCGCGCCGTCGTAGATGTAGATGGTGAAATCCTTGCCGGCGGCCTCGAGCGCCGCCTTGTAGGCGTCGATGCCGGCATTGATGCGTTCGTCCAGCCCTGCATACTGCAACAGCAGCGCCGCCTGGATCTGGGGAACGTCGGCGGCGTCGGCCTGGCGGCCGTAATAGGCGACGCCCGCCAGCAGATCCGGCTCTTCCACCGCAAGATTGTTGACCTGGCCGCCGCCCCAGCAGAAGCCCACCGCGCCGACCTTGCCGTTGCCTAGTTCGTGGTCCTGCAGGAAATCCACGGTGGCGACCCCGTCGACGAC
>JAEYXI010000612.1 GCA_023428515.1 Pseudomonadota bacterium
CATATAGGCCTTGCGGTCCATGCCCTCGGCAGGAATCGTGGGGTCGAGCTGGAACGGCCGCCAGCTTACCGAGACCTCGACCTCGGGTACGGCTGATATCGCCTGGTCGAGCCGCATCTGCCCCAGGTAACACCAGGGGCAGACGACGTCGGACACAACGTCGATCGTAAGGGTCTGCGGGTCGGCCATGTCGTGATCCTTCAGTTCTGCGCGCGCCACCAGGTCGGCAGTTGCGATCCCTGCAGCGGGATCGTCTCCGGCCGCTCGATGCGTTTCCACCGGGCGATCCATTGTTCCGGCTTGAAATAGAGCGGCACGACGTAGGCGCCACTCAAAAGAACGCGATCGAAGGCGCGAACGGCATCGATGAACTGCTCGCGCGTGCGCGCATTGATCAGCGCCTCGATCATCGCGTCCACGGCCGGATCGGCGACGCCGGCATAGTTGAACGTGCCGGGTTTCTCCTTTGCAATCGAGCCCCAGCGCGACAACTGCTCGACGCCGGGCGAGAGCGACGCCGTGTAATTGAAGAACATGGCGTCGAAATCGTAGCTGATCTGCCGCTGCAGGAATTGCGCCGCGTCCACGGAGCGCACGGTGACCGCGATGCCGAGTTTCGCCAGCGTCTGCTGATAGGCCACCGCGACCTGCTGGTTCTCGTTGCTCTTCAGCATGATCTCGAAGGCGACCGGCTTGCCGTCAGGTGAGGTCATGCGGCCGTCCTTCAGCACGTAGCCCGCCTCCTTCAGCTTCTCGAAGCCGACACGCATGAAGGCGCGGTCGAGCCCGCTGCCGTCGGACACCGGCGGCGTCCAGCCACTGGCCATGATCTCCGGCGTCACCGCGTCGGGGTAGGGGGCGAGCAGCGCCTTCTCGGCATCACTCGCTGGGCGGCCGTGCGAGGAAAGCTCCGAATTGTCGAAGAAGCTCTTGGTGCGTGTATAGGCGCCGGAGAACAGGCTGCGGTTCGCCCATTCGAAATCGAAGAGGTCGATCAGCGCGGCGCGCAGCTTCGGGTCCTGGAGCATCGGCCGCCTGGTGTTCAGCACGATGCCGAGCATGCCCGACGGCAGCCTCGTCTTGATCGTCTCCTTGACGATGTCGCCGCGTGTCACCGCCGGGAAATCGTACTGGCTCGCCCAGCGGCCGCTGTTCTCGTCGATGAAGACGTCGACCAGCCCCTTCTTGAACGCCTCGAACATGGCGTTCTCGTCGCGGAAATAGGTCAGCACCATCGTGTCGTAATTATCGAAGCCGCGCTTGGAGGGGATATCCTTCGCCCAATAGTCCGGGTTGCGTTTGAACGTGAGCGAGTCACCTGCGCGCACCGACTCCAGTCGGTAGGGGCCGCTGCCGACCATGGGCCTCAGCGTCGACTTGTCGAAGGTCGCCGCATCGATCGCGTGCTTGGGCAGGACCGGGAACAGGCCGAGTATCAGCGGCAGTTCGCGATCAGGTCGCTTGAAGGTGAAACGCACGCCCCGTTCGCCGACCTTTTCGACCTTCGCGATCTTGTTGGCGGTCACCGCGTAGCGCGGCAGTCCCTTCTCCGCGAGAAGCTCGAAGGTGAAGATCACATCCTCGGGGGTGACCGGCTGTCCGTCCGAGAATTTCGCCCGCTCGTCCAAGGTGAACTCGGCAAAGCCGCGTTCGTCGTCCGTCTCGATGGTCTTTGCGAGGAGCGGATAGAGGGTGAACGGCTCGTCGGCCGAGCGCATCATCAGCGTCTCGAAGACGTTGTTGCCGAAGACGAGGTCGAGGCTGCCGCGGGCGCCGCTGCCCTGGACGATGAACGGGTTGATACTGTCGAAGGTGCCGGACCAGGCGTAGTTGATCGTCCCGCCCTTCGGCGCATCGGGATTGGCGTAGGGCAGGTGGGTGAAATCGGCCGGCAGTGCCGGGTCTCCATGCATGGCGATCGCATGGGAGGGCTGGGCGCCGGCAGTTCCGCACCAGAAGGGGATGGCCAACGCCACGACCAGGCTCAGAACCAGGCGTCGCATGAAAAGTCTCCTGAACGCAGGCCGGATACGACCTCGTTGTTGATTCGTGGTTTAACCTATCACGCCCCAATGCCGCCCTTGTTGGGCAAGCTCCGTTTTGGGCGCGGAAAAGCCCTCGGCGGGCTGGATTTGCCGCCTGTCACGGTGTACAGGCGGGGCAAAGTCATCCTGTTGCCTCATTTGGGCAACACGTAGCGCTCACGAGCGGCACGGGCCGCCCCCGTGATCAGTTGAGAGGAAGCGAACGAGATGAGAAGCCTGAAAACCGACGCTTACCGACTTTCGGTGATGGCTGCCGGTGCGCTGGGCGTGCTCGCCGCCGGGCTGGTGCCTGCCGGTGCGCAGCAGCAGCAGCCTCCGCAGATCCCGAAGGGCTGGTTCAAGGCCTGCGCCAAGCAGGAAGACGTCGACATCTGCAACGTCCAGAACATCATGACCGCCAACACCGGCCAGGTCATCACCGGCATCAGCCTGCTCGAGCTCAAGGGCAAGGTGAACCGCAAGGTCTTCCAGGTAACCGTTCCGAGCGGCCGTCTCGTGCCTCCGGGCATCGGCCTGCAGATTGATGGCGGCAAGGCGCAGAAGCTCGACTACGTGCTCTGCTTCCCGGATCGCTGCATTGCCGAGGCGCAGTTGTCGGATCAGCTCGTCAGCTCCTTCAAGAAGGGCTCCGAACTGACCCTGACTTCGGTCAACTCGCAGAACCAGGCGAACCCCGTAAAGGTGTCGCTGCAGGGCTTCACCGGCGCTTTCGACGGCCCGCCGCTGCAGCAGTCCGACATCGAGGACCGCCAGAAGAAGCTGCAGGAGTTCGTCGCGAAGAACAACGAGGACTTCGCCAAGAAGCTCAAGGAAGAGCAGGACAAGGCCAAGACCGGCGCTGCCAACTGATCCCGGCGACAGCCGCAAACAAAAAAGCGGGGCATTGCCCCGCTTTTTTTTATCTGCATTGCCTGAATTCAGTGCCGCGCGAGCACCTTGGGGGCATACTGCCCGTCGGGCATGCGGTCGAACAGCTCCCGCAATTGCGGATGCCTCACCGGCTCGCCGGTATCGTCCTGGAGCAGGTTCTGCTCGGACACATAGGCGATGTATTCCGTCTCCGAATTCTCGGCGAGGAGGTGATAGAAGGGCTGGTCCTTGCGCGGACGCACTTCCTTCGGAATCGCCTCGTACCACTCTTCGGTGTTGTTGAACTGCGGATCGACGTCGAAGACGACGCCCCTGAACGGGAAAAGGCGGTGACGCACCACCTGTCCGATCGCAAACTTAGCCGTTTTCATATCGTTCATAGTCCAAGCCTCGCGCCATATTTGGCGCAGTGCAACATGCAATTCAATACCGGACGCTTGACGAGCCGGCAAACCCTGCACTACCCAAGCCATAAAAGGATGAAGCGCGCAGAATATGTCGGACGTCATCGGCCTCGTCCTGCCGTTCTTCGGCCTGATATTCCTCGGCTATTTCGTCGCCCGCATCACGCGCCAGCCCGTCGACGCGCTCGGCTGGATGAATACTTTCATCGTCTATGTTGCGCTGCCCGCACTGTTTTTCCAGCTGCTCGCCAAGACGCCCTTCGAGCAGCTGACCGAATGGACCTTCATTCTCGGCGCCGTGCTGTCGACCTACACGATCTTCGTCATCATGTTCGCCGGTTCGATGATTTTTGCCGGCAGGAACATCGCGGAGTCGACCATCAAGGGGCTCGCGGCGGCCTATGGCAATATCGGCTACATGGGTCCCGGCCTGGCGTTGCTCGTCTTCGGGCCGGAGGCCGCCGTGCCCGTCGCGCTGATCTTCTGCTTCGAGAACATCGTCCATTTCACGGTTGCGCCTATGATGATGGCGCTGGCCGGGGACGAGAAGCAGGCGCCGAAGCAGCTTGCCTTGAGCGTCATCCGCAAGATCGTGCTGCATCCCTTCATCATCGCCACCGCGGTCGGCATTGCCGCCGCCTATATCCAGCTGCGGCCACCTCTGCCCGTCGAGCGCCTGCTCGAATACCTCTCGGCCGCCGCCGCGCCCTGCGCGCTTTTCGCCATGGGCGTCACGCTGGCGCTGCGTCCGCTGAAGCGCATCCCGCACGAACTGGCGCCGATCGCCTTGCTGAAGCTCATCCTGCACCCGCTCGTCTGCTATGTCGTGCTGAGCTGGGTCGGCAATTTTTCGGAAACCTGGCTCTTTGCGGCGGTGCTGCTCGCCGCGCTGCCGACCGCCACCAACGTCTTTGTGCTCGCCCAGCAGTATCATGTCTGGGTGGAGCGGGCGTCGGCCAGCATCCTGCTCACGACCTGCATTTCGGTCGCGACCGTCACCGGGCTGCTCTATCTGATCAAGGGCGGCATGCTACCGCCGGATCTGTTCCCGTAGGTCGGTGAACGCCCTGGCGAAGCCGCTGCCGGGCTGCAACCCCTCGCGCATGAACAGCGCCCGGATCGGGGCGAAGCCGCCCACCAGGCCGAGCCCGGCGCTGCGGGCGAGCTGGGCCGGCAGCATGTCCGACAGCAGCGAGAGGTTGAGCAGATTGACCGCGCCAGCGCGGGCAAGCACGTCCGGCCGGCGTTTGCGGTCATAGGTGGCCAGCGCGTTCTCCGCTCCGGGGTCCGGTCGATTTTCTGCAACGGTTGCAACGAGATCGCGGACATCCCTGATGCCGAGGTTGAGCCCTTGGGCGCCGATCGGCGGGAACACATGCGCCGCCTCGCCGACCAGCGCTACGCGATTCTGGCCGAACCGGACGGGCAGGGTCGCGCCGAGCGGATAGACCTGCCGTCCCGGCTCGACCGTCACACGTCCGAGCATCGACTGCATCTGCTCCTCGACCCGCAGCGAGAGCGAGGCGTCGTCGAGCGCCATGAGTTCTTCGGCGATCTTCGGCTTCACCACCCAGACAAGGCTCGAGCGGTTGCCGGGCAGGGGCACCTGGGTGAACGGGCCGGTCTCGGTATGGAATTCCGTCGAGATGAAGCCGTGGTCGCGGCTGTGCTCGAAATTGAGCACAAGCGCCGCCTGCGGATACGACCGTGCCGAAGTCGTGATCCCCGCCGCGTCGCGGGCCGGCGACAGGCGCCCGTCGGCGGCGACGGCAAGGACGCCTTCGACCATTGCCCCATCGGCCAATCGCGCCATGACCGTGTCGGAGCCTATCGTCCATCCGGAAACCAGTTCGCGGCGCCAGTCGATCGTCGGGCGTTTTGCAACAGCTTCCTCCAGCGCTGCATTGAGGTCGCGGTTCGGCATGTTCAGGCCGAAATGATCCTCGCCGATTTCGGCAGCGCGGAAGGTGACCGTCGGGCTGCGGATCAGGCGCTTGGTCGCGTCGATGATGCGCATGACCTTGAGCGGCGCGGTTTTGGGTTTGAGAGCCGCCAGCACGCCGAGGCGGTCCAGATCGGCAAGCGCAGGCGTCATGAGGGCCGTGGTTCGCCTGTCTGTCACCGAAGCCGCAGGCCCGGCGAGCGTCACCGGCATGCCGATGTCGGCAAGCGCCAACGCGGCGATCAGCCCGGTCGGCCCGGTGCCCGCAACAATGATCCGTTCGGTCCGATCTGTGCCCAACGACGCGCTCCAAGTGTCAATGACCTATATGGCAGCCCGCACGGGCAGATCAATGCGACCGACCGCCGTCACGGGCGGACACCACGGGCGGACACTCGGGGATCAAGCCAAGACACGACTTGTGCCGGTCATGGCGCTGCTATTACTGTCGGCAGGATTTCGCCGGCTGCTTGGCCGAGACATGCAACGGGAATGGCGCGGCCTTTGAAACCCAGAAGAAAAGTCACCTGGCCACAGGCGCGCGCCTTCTCGGTCCACCTGTTGACGGCCTCCGGCTCGTTCCTTGCCTTCCTTTCCCTCGTCGCCGCCAGCGAGGAGCGCTGGACCGCGATGTTCTGGTGGCTCGGCCTCGCTCTTTTCGTCGACGGCATCGACGGCCCGATCGCGCGCAAGCTCGAGGTCAAGGAGATCCTGCCGACCTGGTCGGGCGAACTGCTCGACAACATCATCGACTACGTCACCTACGTGCTCATCCCCGCCTTCGCCCTCTATCAGTTCGGCCTGATGGGTGAGGGGCTGTCGTTCCTGTCGGCGGCGATCATCGTGGTCTCGAGCGCCGTCTACTATGCCGATACCGGGATGAAGACGACGGAGAATTTCTTCAAAGGCTTCCCGGTCGTCTGGAACATGATCGTCTTCACCCTGTTCGTGATCGAACCGGGCGAATTGGTGTCCTTCGGCGTCGTGCTCATCGCGGCGATCCTCACCTTCGTGCCCGTGCATTTCCTGCACCCGGTGCGGGTCAAGCGCCTCAGGATGCTCAATCTCGGCGTCACGCTCGCATGGTGCGCCTTCGGTGCGCTGGCTCTGGCTGAATCCTTCCTTGCACAGTTCTACACCCAGATCGGGGTGCTGGCGGAGAATGTGAGCGCCTTCACCAAGGCCGGCATCGGCGTCACCAGCGTCTACCTGTTCTGCATCGGCGGCATCATGCAGCTATTCCCAAATCTCGGCGTGAAGCCGGAACCTGAGAAGTCCTGATCCATGTCCAAAGCTGTCAAGATCCACGCCCACGGCGGTCCCGAAGTGCTTTCCTACGAAGACCACGATCCGGGCAAACCCGGCCCGGGGCAGGTGCTGGTCCGCCATACGGCGATCGGCCTCAATTTCCTCGATACCTACTACCGCAGCGGCCTTTATCCGGCGCCCAACGGCCTGCCGCTCATTCCGGGCGGCGAGGCGGCGGGGAAGGTGGTCGAGGTCGGCGAGGGCGTCGACGGGCTGAAGCCTGGCGACCGCATTGCCTACACTGCACCGCTCGGGGCCTATGCCGAAGAGCGCGTGATCCCCGCCGACAGGCTCGTCAAGGTGCCTGATGGCGTCAGCGACGAGCAGGCGGCGGCGATGATGCTGAAGGGCATGACCGCCGAATATCTGCTGCGCCGCACGTTCAAGGTAAAGGCCGGCGACACCATCCTCTGTCATGCGGCGGCGGGCGGTGTCGGGCTGATCCTCGGCCAGTGGGCGAAACATCTCGGCGCGACGACCATCGGAACCGCCGGCTCAGCTGACAAGGTCGAACTCGCCAGGCAGCATGGCTACGACCATGTGATCAACTACCGCGAGCAGGATTTCGTCGCCGAGGTGAAGCGGATCACGGACGGCAGGCTCTGCGACGTGGTCTACGATTCCGTCGGCAAGGACACCTATATGGGCTCGCTCGACTGTCTGCGCCCGCTCGGCCTGTTCGCCTGCTTCGGCCAGTCCTCCGGGCCGATCCCGCCCTTCGACCTGTCGATTCTCGCCCGGAAAGGCTCGCTCTTCGCGACACGTCCGACGCTCTTCGTCTACATCGCCAAGCGTGAGGACCTGGAAGCCTCCGCCGCCGCGCTTTTCGATGTGGTCTCGTCCGGCGCGGTCGAGATCAGGATCAACCAGCGCTATGCACTCAAGGATGTGGCCAAGGCGCATGCCGACCTGGAAAACCGCAAGACGTCAGGGACGACCATTCTGATTCCGTGAATAATCCGGCCAGATATTCCTGAAAATCTTGAAAATCTTTCAAGCCGCCACTGTCTTTGCGTTATGGCGATGCTGGAACTACGATGCCCCCGGGAACACAGAACACATCTGGCAAACAGATTGGGAGGCACTGTGAGTGCTAGCTCCAACAGCGCGAACCTTCTTGAGGTTCGCGGCCTGACGAAAATATTCGGCACGCTAAGGGCGTGCGATGCGGTCGACCTCACGATCCGCAAGGGCGAGATTCACGCGCTGCTCGGTGAGAACGGCGCCGGCAAGTCCACGCTGGTCAAGATGCTGTTCGGCTCGCTCGAACCGTATTCGGGCGAAATCCGCTGGAATGGCGAGCCGGTCAGGATCACCAGCCCAAGCGTCGCGAAGAAGCTCGGCATCGGCATGGTCTTCCAGCATTTCTCGCTGTTCGAGGCCCTGTCGGCGGCGGAGAACATCGCGCTGTCGCTCGACGACCAGACGCCCATCTCCACCATCGCCGCCAAGGCGAAAGCGCTCTCCTACAGCTACGGGCTGCCGCTCGACCCCTATTCGCTGGTCGGCGACCTCTCGGTCGGCGAACGCCAGCGCATCGAGATCATCCGCTGCCTGCTGCAGGCGCCCGAACTCATCATCCTCGATGAGCCGACATCGGTGCTGACGCCGCAGGAGGCCGACAAGCTGTTCGAGACGCTCGAGCGGCTGCGTTCGGAAGGCAAGTCGATCCTCTACATCTCGCACCGCCTCGAAGAGGTGAAGCGCATGTGCGACGCCGCGACCGTGATGCGTCACGGCAAGGTCGTCGGCCACACCGATCCGCGCAAGGAGACTGCCGCTTCGCTCGCCCGCATGATGGTCGGCACCGAAGTTCACGCGGTCGTACGCGCGCCGGTCGAAGGCATCGAGAAAGCCGAGCCGCTGCTCGAGATCAAGAGCCTCAGCCGCAAGCCCGCGACGCCGTTCTCCACGCCGCTCCGCAACATTTCGCTGAACGTCAGGGCAGGGGAAGTCATCGGCATCGCCGGCGTCGCCGGCAACGGCCAGGGCGAGTTCTTCGAGGCGGTTTCTGGCGAGGCGATGCAGCCGGAGGCCGGTACCGTCCGCATCCGCGGCAAGGACGCCGGACACCTCAACATCACCGGCCGCCGCCTGCTCGGCGCGGCTTTCGTCCCCGAAGAGCGGCTAGGCCATGGCGCCGCACCGCGCATGAAGCTCTCGGAAAACCTGTTCCTGTCGCGCTATGCGACCGACCGCAAGGCTTTCCTCGCCACGGGCGGCCTGGTCAAGGAAGGCGCTATCGACACCGCCACCCAGCGCATCATCCAGGAGATGGACGTGCGCAAAAGCGCGCGTGACCCCGAGGCCGCGGCGCTTTCGGGAGGCAATCTGCAGAAATTCATCATCGGCCGTGAACTCGACCGTCAGCCGACCGTCATGGTCGTCAACCAGCCGACCTGGGGCGTCGATGCGGGTGCCGCAGCCAAGATCAGGCAATCCCTGATCGAACTGTCGCGCAGTGGCTCGGCGGTCCTGGTCATCAGCCAGGATCTCGACGAACTGTTCGAGATCTCCGATGCGATTGCGGTCATGCACAATGGCGAGTTGTCCAGGCCGCTGCCGCGCGCCGAGGCCACTTTCGAGAAGATCGGCCTCCTGATGGGCGGCGCCGAACCCGGCCATGTCGAACACAAGACGGAGGCGGTCTGATGCGCATCGAACTCGTCAGGCGCCCACAGCATTCGGCGCTGTTCTCGGCGCTGTCGCCATTCATCGCGCTCGGCCTCACACTGGTTGCCGGCGCGATCATGTTCTCGCTGCTCGGCAAGAACCCGGTCGATGCGCTCTATTACTATTTCATCGACCCGCTGACCGGCATCTGGGATCCGGGCAATCGCTGGCAGTTGCACGAGCTTGCGATCAAGGCGGCGCCGCTGATCCTGATCGCCGTCGGTTTGTCGGTCTGCTATCTCTCCAACAACTGGAATATCGGCGCCGAGGGCCAGTTCATCGCCGGCGCGGTGGCCGGCTCCTTCATCCCGGTGCTG
>JAEYXI010000619.1 GCA_023428515.1 Pseudomonadota bacterium
CTGGTCGGGCCGTCGGGCTGCGGGAAGTCGACGCTGCTTCGCATGATCGCCGGGCTGGAGACGATCTCGTCGGGGACGGTCGGCATCGACGGCAAGGTGGTCAACGCCATCGGCCCGACCGACCGCGACATTGCCATGGTGTTCCAGAACTACGCGCTCTATCCGCACATGAAGGTCTACGACAACATGGCCTACGGCCTCAGGAACCGCGGCACGCCGAAGGACGAGATCGACCGGCGTGTCCGCGCCACCGCGAAGACGCTGGAATTGGAACATCTGCTCGAACGTCGCCCGCGAGAACTGTCCGGCGGCCAGCGTCAGCGCGTCGCCATGGGCCGCGCCATCGTGCGCAACCCGAAGGTGTTCCTGTTCGACGAGCCGCTGTCCAACCTCGACGCCAAGCTGCGCGGCCAGATGCGCGTCGAGATCAAGAATCTGCAGCGGTCGCTTGGCGTCACCTCGGTCTATGTCACCCACGACCAGCTCGAGGCGATGACGCTCGCTGACCTCCTGGTGGTGATGAATGCCGGCACGGTCGAGCAGGCAGGCAACCCGCTCGACATCTACGAGAAGCCGGCATCGACCTTCGTCGCCAGTTTCATCGGCGCGCCGCCCATGAACCTGCTGCCGGCAGGGCAGGGCGGTGCTTTGCCCGCTAATGGCGCGCCCACGGGAGCGGCGACGATCGGCTTCCGGCCGGAGGATGCGGAAGTGACCGAGGCGGGCGACCCACCCGCCGACGCGCTGGCGCTCGATGCCGAGGTCGAGGCGGTGGAGCCGGTTGGCGCCGAGAGCTTCCTCTATTGCGCGGCTGCCGGCTCGCGCATCGTCGTCAGGGTATCAGGCAGGGCGGCGGCGCAGCCTGGCGACCGCTTGCGCGTCGTCGCGCGTGCAGAAAAGCTGCACTGGTTCGACGCCGCCGGCAAGCGCGTCGGCTGACCGGAAAGACTATTCCGCCGGGGCGTAGGCTGTGCGGTCGCGCGGGCCGAGCAGCCTGACCACCGAGCCGTCGAGGCCGGTGAGCTTCTTCGACGCATAGCGCAGCATGGCGGTCATCAGCACGAAGGAGATGGTGGTCGCCGACACCGCGCCCATGATGCCGAAGCTCGGGATCAGCGCGAAGAAGCCGGCGGCGCGGATGAGCACGGTCAGCGCGATGATCCTGAGATAGCGGCCTTCATGGCCCGTCAGCATCAGGATCGAGCCTGAGGGGCCAGCCGCGGCTACCGCCGCTGTGCCGAAGCAGAGCACGGCGAGCGCCGGGTAGTAGGGCACATAGGCCTCGTTGAAAATCGCCAGGAAGAAATGCCCGCCGCCGAGGATGACCACCATGCCGACAGCGATGACGGCGAGCGTGATCCCCGCCACCGAATTCAGCAGGCTGTTCAACTGCTTGAATTCGCGGCGGTAATAGAGGTCGGGGATATGCCTGGTCGAGAACATGTGCATCGTGTCCGACGCGGTGGCGAAGGCGTTGGCGAGGCGCGTCGTCACGAAATAGGCGCCGGCGACCGCGGGGCTCATCAGATAGCCGATGATCAAGACGTCGAGATACTGGTTCACCGCCTCGAGCCCGTTGGAGATCCACAGCTTGAAGGAGCGCTCGCGCCATTCGGCGGCCTCGTAGCGTGGCTTGACCGAGGCAAAGTCGGGAAAGAGTGCGTGTATCTTCCGCCTGAGGAAGATCACATGCAGCACGATCGCTGTCGCGGCTCCGGCTGCGAAGAGGAGGAATATGGTGCTGGTTTCCGCCGTGCCGCCGGCGATAAGCACGGCCGCGAGGTAGGTGAGCGCCGGCACTGAAACCATCAAATTGCCGTAGCCGTCGCCGGCGCCGACGCCGATCGCTGTGCGCACCAGATGCGCGGAAGTGAGCACGGTCGCCTGCGATATCATGTAGAGCGTGACGGCGACGGCAAGCAGCAGCGTGTGGACCGATACGGCCCACAGGAAAAAGCCGGCGGCGACGATGGCGCAGCCGAACAGCAATGTCGCCGCGCTGAACCGCAACACGCCCTTCAGCGTCGAAGGGTCGTCCGCCGCCGCATATTCGTTCCACCAGCGCATGAGGGAAACCTGCTGGCCGAAGGTGGCGACGATGCAGCAGAGGCCGGCGGCGGCGAAAAGAATGGAGAAAACGCCGAACGCCTCGGTGTCGAGCACGCGCGCGGCAAGCATTATCAGCGCGAAGTTCGCCACGATGATCGAGACCTTGATGACGAAGACGCCGGCGATGCCGCGTATGGCCGGATTGCGGGCGAGCCGGCTCAGCCGCCCGGACGGACCGGGCTCTGGGGCATCGCTTCCGTTCTCAACGGACATTCGGCACGTAGTTCCTGAGCACGTTCTTGATCGGCTTGGCGCGGTGATAGATCTGCGCCACGACATATCCTGCCACGGAGAAGCTTTTCGTATGGTTGCGCAACCGCGTCTCGTCAACGCGGAAATGCGTCTTGTAGCCGGTATTGCCAAGACCCATGTCGAAACTGCGATGGCCTTCCGCGAAACGGCGCTTGATCACCTGATAGATGAGCTGGATGCCGGGCGACTGCCGCGCCAGCTTCTCCATGTCGGCGCCGATCAGCACGGCATGGAAGTCGCCGTCGCCGGTCGGACCGAACAGCACCGCGGCAGGCTGGCCGCCCGCATAGCTCACATAGGTAACGGCGTCGCCGCTCCTGAGGCCGGCGAGTGCGTAGTCGCGATAGAAGTCGAAATAGACGGGGTTGAGCAGCAGGTCGTCCTCGAAGCGGCCGACGCGCCATGCGCGCAGCATGTCGAAAGCCTGTCTGACTTCCACTTCGCTGGCGGCCGGGCGATGTTCATAGCCTCCGAACTCGCGTTCCGTCTGCCGCTGCAGGCGGCCGAGTTCCTTGGAGAATTTCCGGCGGATCGTCCGCCGCTGCCATTCCTCGAAATCGTCGCCGATCTCGCTGTGATAGGCGGCATTGTCCGCAGGAC
>JAEYXI010000398.1 GCA_023428515.1 Pseudomonadota bacterium
CGATGTGCGCGCTCGACGATTGCGCCGGCGTCGTTGTCGACGACGGAACGCCGCCGCTGACGATCGAGCGCATGAAGGCCACGGGCGTTCAGGTCGTCGTCGCTCCGGTGAAACGGACGGGCGGCAAGTGACGGCGGGAGAAAGGCTGCGATGCCCTGCCTTGTCGGCATAGACAGCGGGCTGACTGTCACCAAGGCGGTCGTCTTCGACGAGACGGGCAGGCCGCTCTCGGTCGCGCGGCGGCGCGTGCGCCAGATCATGCCGAAACCGCGCCACGTCGAACGCGACATGGCCGAACTCTGGCGGGCGACCGCCGAGGCGATCCGCGAGGCGGTCGCGGGCAGCGGCCGTCCGGCATCCGATATAGTGGCCGTCGCGGCCACCGCGCATGGCGACGGGCTCTACCTGCTCGACAGGTCCGGCCAGGCGCTCGGGAACGGCATCCTGTCGCTGGACAGCCGCGCCGGCGAGGTCGTGGCGGGATGGGAACGCGACGGCGCCTCGCAAGCGGCGCTGCAGCGTACAGGTCAGGCGCCGCATGTCTCGGCGCCGTCCGCCCTGCTTGCCTGGGTGCGCGACAACGAGCCGGATCGCTTTGCGAAGACGGGCCACGTGCTGGCGTGCAAGGACTGGCTGCGCTTCTGCCTGTCGGGAGCGATCGGCACCGACCTGACGGAGGCAAGCACGTCGTTCACGGAGGTGCGCTCGCAGGCCTATGCGGGCGACGTCCTGCGTATCTTCGGTCTCGAGAGACTGGCGTCCGCACTGCCGGCGGTTTCGCGTCCGGATGAAATCGTCGGCAAGGTGACGCGCGAGGCCTCCGCCATCACCGGACTTGTGGAAGGAACCCCCGTCGTCGCCGGGCTGCACGACGTGACCGCGTCTTCGCTGGGGGCTGCCGGATATGGCGAAGGGACGGTCGCGATCGTCGCCGGAACCTATTCGATCAACGAGACGGTCTCGACCGCGCCGAAGGTCGACAAGGACTGGTTCTGCCGCAACGGCTTGCGGCTCGGCGAATGGAACAACATGTCGATCTCGCCGGCTTCCGCCGCGAACTACGACTGGTTCCTCGACACGCTCTGTGCAGAGGAGCGCAAGTCCGCGGAGGCGGATGGCCGCTCCATCCACGCGGTCATGGCCAAGGAGATCGAGGCTGCGCTCGACCGAGCCTCGACGGTCTTTTTCCATCCCTACCTCTTCGGCTCGCCGCATGGCGCGCTGCCGGGCGCAAGCTTCATAGGATTGCGCGGCTGGCACGACAGGGGCGACATGCTGCGCGCCGTCATCGAGGGCATCGCCTTCAACCACCGCATCCATGTCGATGCCTTGCGGCGCGGTTTTGCGCTGCGCGAGGCGCGGCTGACGGGCGGCATCTCGCGCAACCCGGTCTTCGCGCAGATATTCGCGGATATGCTTGATATGCCGGTGGCGGTCAGCGACACGGAGGAGGCGGCAGCCTGGGGCGCGGCACTCTGCGCCGGCGCAGGCGTAGGGCTCTTCGATTCGCCGCGCCACGACCCGCGCGACATCGCGTCGCTCAGCCGCACCTACACGCCGGATGCGGCCCGCAGCACCGCGTTGCAGGAGCGCTATGAGCTCCACTGCGAGATCAGCAGGGCGTTGGCGCCACTATGGCCCCGGATCGAGGGATTGACTGGACCGGCATGACTTCGACGCCCGAAAACTTCGATGTTCTCATCATCGGCGCGGGCATCAACGGGGCCGGTCTGTTCCGTGACCTCTGCGAGCAAGGGCTGAAGGTCGCAATTGTCGACAAGGGCGATTTCGGCTCCGGCACGAGCGCGGCTCCCTCGAGGCTGATCCACGGCGGCATCAAGTATCTCGAGACGGGCGAGTTTCGGCTCGTCGCGCAGTCGACGCTGGAACGCAACCTCCTGCTGCGCAATGCGCCGCACAGCGTACGCCCGCTGCCGACGGTTATTCCGATCTTCTCGTGGCTGAAGGGCGTCGGCGCGGCGCTGCGCACGCTTGCCGGCAGCAAGACCGCTCCGCGCAGCCGGGGCGCCGTACTGATCAAGATCGGCCTGGCGATGTACGACTTCTATGGCGCGCGACACAGGGTCATGCCGCGTCACGCGCTCTGGTCGAAGCGCCGCGCCTTGCAGGAGATTCCGCCGCTGACGCCTTCGATCGTGGCGGCGGGCACGTATTACGACGCGCAGGTGAACCTGCCGGAACGACTGGTGCTCGAACTCGTGCAGGACGGGTTGAGGGCGAGCCAGGGATCGATCGCGCTGAACTATGCCCGGTTGCTGGAAACCGACGGCAAGACGCTGCGCCATCGCGCCGCTGACGGCACGGTCGCAGGCATCCGCCCGCGCATCGTGGTCAATGCGGCGGGACCGTGGATCGACAAAGTGAACGCCGAGCTCGGCGCGGCGTCGAAGCTGATCGGCGGCACGAAGGGCTCGCACATCCTGCTCGACCATCCCGACCTGCTCAGGGCGCTTGGCGGGCGCATGATCTATTTCGAGGCCGACGACGGGCGCATCTGCCTCGTCTTCGACTATCTCGGGCGCGCGCTCGTCGGCTCCACCGATATCAGGGCCGACGATCCGGACGCCGTACGCTGCGAGGACGATGAGCTGGAATACCTGCTGCAGAGCCTGCGCGCTTTGCTGCCGGGACTGTCCTTTAGCGAGGACCAGATCGTGTACGCCTATTCGGGCATCCGTCCGCTGCCCGCGTCGGACGCGTCCAACCCGGGCCTGATCAGCCGCGATCATTCCGCACCTGTTGCCGAGCCGACAGGCGGACGATCATGGCCGATCATCTCGCTCGTCGGCGGAAAATGGACGACGTTTCGCGGTTTTGCGGAGGAGGTAGCGGACACGGTGTTGTCACTGCTGGGCAAATCCAGATCTGTCAGCACACGCGATCTGCCGATCGGGGGCGGGCGCGGGTTCCCCGCCAACGATACTGCCCGGGAGCGCTGGATCGGGCAGGCTACCGGACAAACGGGCTTCAGCGTCGATCGCGCGCGGACCTTGCTCGACCGTTATGGCAGCACCGCGCAACTGGTGCTCGAACACGAAACCAAGTTCGGATCGGAACCGCTGGCGGATTCGCCGGACTACACGGTTGCCGAGTTCGACTGGATCGCCCGCCACGAACACGTCGTGCATCTCGGAGACTTAGTAATGCGGCGCACGGCGATCGCCGTGACCGGCCAGTTAAGTGGTCGCGATCTGGAACGCATCGCCGAGGCCGCGGGTGCGGCATTGGGCTGGAGTGACGACAGGCGCGACGCGGAACTGCGCGAGACACGCGAACGGCTTACGGCGCGGCACCGGGTTCGTCTCGACACCCACAATGATAAATCGTGAAGCCTTTAAGCAGCGGGATCCATCGTCGCGACCGCCGCAAAATCAGAACTTCCGACCGTAGACGGTCAGTTCTCTCGAACTGTCCCCGGTAGATAGATTGGGACGCTGACGATGAAGGTAACCGCAGCTAGGTTGCTGCCTTCTCATTCGAACAAAGCGAGGTTCTCGGCTTCTATCCGCGGCAGGTCGGCAAGGATGCCGCTGAGGTGGGTTTGCATGGCTTGGACAGCGGCGTCGGGGTCGCGCGCGTCAATGGCTTGCACGATGGCCTCGTGTTCGGCGATCAGCGCGCCCATCGAATCCTGCTTGCGCAACTGCAGGTTACAGACCCGGTCGATGTGCGCCTTGATGTCGGCAATCACCGACCAGGCCATGCCGCAGCCGGCTCCGGTCGCGATCGCCATGTGGAACTGCTCGTCCTCGCGGCGGAAGCGGTTGTAGTCCTGCGCCTGCCGCGCGGCTTCCTGCCGCGCCATGATGCCGGTGATCGACGCGCGCACCCAAGGGTCGAAAGTCTCGCAAGCGCGACGCACGACGGCGGTCTCGATTGCCGCGCGCACGAAGCGGGCTTCCATCATCTCGCGCGCCGAGATTTTCACGACAACTGTGCCGCGCTTGGGCCGCACCTCGACCAGTTTTGACTTGGCGAGAGCGATCAGCGCCTCGCGAACCGGCTGCCGCGAAACGCCCAGACTGTCGGCGATCTCCTGTTCGGAGAGACGTGCGCCCGGCTTCAACTCAAGCCGGATGATCGCCTCGCGAAGATCTCGCTCCACCTGAGACGCGGTGCTGTCTCCGGTTTCGGCGCCCTTTTCGATCTTCAGCGACTGAATGTTCATGACGCTTCTTAGCACATTGACAGGCTTCGGCAACTACCATACCGTACCATACTTACATACGCTACCATACAAGAACTGAGCGATCCGGCCTGCCAAATGAACATTGCAAATGCCTTCATAGTCCCTCACCTCGGCGATCAGCGTTTGGCGAACAGGCCGAGCTACCAGATGCTCGTCGCCGGTCGGTCCGTCGGCGCAGCGAGCGGAAAGACCATCACCCGCGAGAGCCCCGGCCATCTTGGCAAGGTGGTCGGCGAATGGCCGGACGCGTCTGCGGACGATGTGAAGCTTGCCATCAACGCAGCGCGGGATGCCTTCGACAACGGTCCGTGGCCGCGCATGTCGGGAGCAGAGCGGTCGCGCCTTCTTCATCGCGTCTCCGAGCTGATCCTGGCCCATATCGACGAACTGGCGCTTGCCGAATGCCTCGAGGTCGGAAAGCCGATCGCCCAGGCGCGCGGCGAGATCGAATATTGCGCCGACCTCTGGGCTTACGCCGCAGGCCAGGCGCGGGCGCAGGAAGGCGAGAGCTTCAACAATATCGGCGACAACCGCCTCGGCCTCGTGCTGCGCGAGCCGGTCGGCGTGGTTGGCATCATCACGCCGTGGAACTTCCCCTTCATCATCGCGTCCGAGCGCGTGCCGTGGGCGATCGGCGCCGGCTGCACGGTGGTGCTGAAACCCTCGGAGTTCACGTCCGGCACCTCGATCCGCATGGCGGAGCTCGCGCGTGAAGCGGGCATCCCAGATGGCGTGTTCAACGTCGTCACCGGCTACGGCAATCCGGCCGGACAGGTTCTTGCAGAAGACCCACGCGTGGACATGGTCGCGTTCACCGGCTCGGTGCGCGTCGGCACGCTGCTTGCCGAGATCGCCGCGAGGCAGGTGAAGCGCGTAGGGCTGGAACTCGGCGGCAAGGGGCCGCAGATTGTCTTCGCCGACGCCGACCTCGACGCGGCCGCCGACGGTATCGCCTACGGCGTCTTTCATAATGCCGGCCAGTGCTGCATTTCGGGCAGCCGCCTGCTGGTGGAGGAGAGCGTTCGCGACGAGATCATCGATCGGGTGCTGGCGATCTCGGCCAAAGTGCCATATGGCGACCCGCTCAATGATCGCACCCGCATAGGCGCGATGATCTCTCGCCAACACATCGAGAAAGTCGAAGGTTATGTGCGCGCGGGCGAAGCCGCCGGCGCCGAGTTGCTCACCGGTGGCCACATGGCCGGCGAAGACGCCGGTCTCTATTACCAGCCTACGGTGTTCCGCAATGTACAGCCCGAGATGTCGATCGCCCGGGAGGAGATATTCGGTCCGGTGCTGTCGACGATCGCCTTCCGCACCGCGGATGAGGCGGTCGCGCTCGCCAACGATTCCGAATTCGGCCTGTCGGCAACCGTGTGGTCGACCAATCTCGAGAACGCCATGCAGACGATCCGTCGCGTGCGCGCCGGCCGCTGCTGGGTGAACAGCGTGATCGACGGCACGCCCGAGCTGCCGGTCGGCGGCTACAAGAAAAGCGGCCTCGGCCGCGAGCTCGGCCGCCACGGCTTCGACGAATATTCGCAGGTCAAGGGCATCCACGTGACGTTCGGCCAGCCACCGCGCTGGTTCAACGGCTAGCGCCGTTTCAGAAATCCGCCTGGGAGGAGACCCGGCGGGGACATCAATCAATGGGAGGAAAGTCTATGGC
>JAEYXI010000407.1 GCA_023428515.1 Pseudomonadota bacterium
CCCCCCGCCTCGCCTCACTGATCCCGGCGGAGATGCAGCTGACGGCGATCTGCTATTCGCTCAACGTCGCCGAGATTCTCAGCCGCCGCCAGAACACGCGGCTGATCCTGCTCGGCGGGCTGTTCCACCCGGAAGCCGCGTCATTCTCCGGCGAGATCGCCACGGAGCAATTGCGAAACATCAGCATCAACAAGGCCTTCGTTTCCGCGGGTGGCGTGCACGAGACGCGTGGGGTCACCTGTTCGCATTTCCACGAAGTGCCGGTGAAACAGATGGCGATCGCCCGCGCGGTGGAGTCCTATCTGGTCGTCGACAAAAGCAAGTTCGGCAAGGTGCGCGTCGCGCATTTCGCCGAGGCCGACGCTTTCACCTCTATCGTCTCGGAATAGGGCTGAGCACAGACGCGCAACCGGCTGATCTCCTGCGGCGTACTTTCACGGATATATCCAATCATATATACCGTTTGTGCAAACGTCGTTTATCCACACCCGCCCTGGGCGGAAGGATCGGAAGAGCCTTGATGTCAAGCGGACTGATCGGAAGATGGTTGGCGGGGGCCATAGTAAGCGTGGCCGTCATAGCGGTTGCTGCAACTCCCTGCGCTGTGGCCCAGGAGCCAGAAACACATGGAATCGAAATTACCGGCAACGTCGTGACGAGCGGCACAATGATGCCGGATGAGCTTTCTCGCCTGCCGGCCTTCGAGCAGAATGTCCGCTACCAGACGTCCAAGGGCGAAGAGAGCGGGCACTACAAAGGTCCACTGCTCTGGAGCATTCTTGAGGCCAGGGGGATCGCGAACCTGCCGGGCCACAACGCGCAGCTCAAACACAGCTTTGTCGTCGAAGGCCGCGACGGCTACCGCATCTTGTTTTCAATCGGTGAAATCGATCCGGATTTCGGCAATGCACCAATCCAGTTGGCGACCGAGCGTGATGGCGAGGCCACGGTACCGGGAGAGGGCTACCGCTTGGTTGTGCCCGGTGACAAGCGCGGCGCGCGTTATGTGCGCGACGTAGTGAAGATCGAGGTGCAGTGAACTTTCAGTCACCAACCTGAAAGTCGCCCTTCTGTGGCGGCGCTATGGGCGTAAACAGCGTCCGGTCGGGCTTCAGGTCAAGCAAGGGCGTGCCATCCAGGCAATCCAGCCCTCGCACCCTCAGGCAGTTGCCTTTGCGCGACACCAACCATGCGATGGACGTGCCTATTGGATTGGGCCGCACCGGCGACCGTAGCGCGAAAGTGCCCCGTACGGCGCCGTCATCGGCAGGGCTTTGCTTGACCAGATCGCGACGCGACTCGTGCAGCCAGTAGAGCACCTCCAGTCGCTCGAACGCCTCGACTCCGTCTAACGCCGCAGTCCATGGCTCAAAAATCTCGATCGAACAGGTCGGCCCATCCGGTCTGCCCTGGCGGGGGCATTCGAGACGCGACGTCCATGGCGTGCCTATGCGGCCTATGAATACAAGCCCCGCATCGATTCGGGATGGCTGCGCGACCGCGACTTCATTCGTTCGAATCTCGTTCAGCCGAACCATCAGTCGATGGCGATCATGACATCCGAGGCCTTGATGACGGCATAGGCGTGCTGGCCGACCTCAAGTTTGAGTTCGTCCACTGCCTCGTTGGTGATCGCTGCGGTCACTGTTGCGCCTGCGACATCAAGCGTCACATGCGCAGTCGTGGCGCCTTTCTTGATCTGAAGGATCTTCCCCCCGAGAACGTTTCTCGCGCTGAGCTTCATTGATCATCTCCCTGGTGCCTGTTGTTTGTTTTCAGCTTAGTCGGGCCATGCGAGCTTTCCTAGTTATATTCGATCGGATATATCGCCTAGGTAGTCCGTTAGGGCAAAGATCGGATCAAGGGAGAGTTTCATGCGGAAGAGATATTTCGGAACAGGAGCAGCGGCAGCAATCGGAGGTCTTGCAGCGGTGCTGCTCGCCGGAGTGCCAAGCGCGTTGGCGCAGGAGAAGGTGACCGTCTTCGCGGCGGCCAGCCTCAAGAACGCGCTCGACGCCGTGAACGCCGCGTGCGAGGCGGATGTCGGCGAGGCTGCGACCGTGTCTTACGCGGCCAGTTCAGCACTCGCCAAGCAGATCGAGGAAGGCGCGCCGGCCGATGTCTTCATGTCAGCCGACCTCGACTGGATGAAATATCTTTCCGACAAGAACCTCATCAAGGCCAACACTGAAACCAAACTGCTCGGCAACTCGATCGTGCTTGTCGCCCCGGCCGATTCGAGCGCAGCCGTCGAGGTCGGGCCGAATTTCGACCTTGCCGGTGCACTGGGCGACGGCAGGCTTGCCATGGCAAATGTCGACTCCGTGCCGGCCGGCAAATACGGCAAGGCCTCGCTGGAATCGCTTGGGGTCTGGGCTTCCGTTGAAGGCAAGGTCGCACAGGCAGAGAACGTGCGTGCTGCGCTGGCCCTGGTGTCGACTGGCGAGGCTCCGCTCGGCATCGTCTACAAGACCGACGCTGCCGCCGATCCGAAGGTCAAGGTGGTCGGCACTTTCCCCGAAGACAGCCACCCGTCGATCATCTATCCGGTTGCCCAGACTGCCGATTCCAAGGATGCTGAAACGCCGGCATTCCTGAAATGCCTGCAGTCGGCTAAAGCGAAGGAACTCTTCGAGGCGCAGGGCTTCACGGTTCTGGCGCCGGTGGCGTCGAACTAGGAACACGACCTACGCATGCAGTGGCTGCTGGACCTCACTCCCGACGAATGGAATGCGGTCCGGCTGTCGATCCGCGTTGCCACGGTGGCGACAATCTTCAGCCTGCCGCCGGGCATCCTGATCGCATTGCTGCTGGCGCGAGGAAAATTCTGGGGCAAGTCTATACTCAACGGCCTTGTCCACCTGCCGCTTATCCTGCCGCCGGTGGTGACGGGCTACCTTCTCCTGATCACCTTCGGGCGACGCGGGCCAGTCGGCGCCTTCCTCGACCAGTATTTCGGCATCGTCTTTTCTTTTCGCTGGACCGGCGCGGCACTAGCCTGCGGCGTCATGGCCTTCCCGCTGATGGTTCGAGCCATCCGCCTGTCGATCGAGGCGGTCGACCGCCGGCTGGAAGCGGCGGCCGGCACGCTTGGTGCCAATCCGGCCTGGGTCTTCGGTACGATCACCCTGCCGCTCATCCTGCCGGGCATCATCGCCGGCATGATCCTCTCTTTTGCCAAGGCGATGGGCGAATTCGGCGCGACCATCACCTTCGTATCCAACATTCCCGGCGAGACGCAGACGCTGCCCTCGGCGATCTACACCTTCACGCAGGTGCCCGGCGGCGACGAGGGGGCTCTGCGCCTCACCATCATTTCCATCATCATCGCCATGGCTGCCCTGGTCACCTCGGAGGTACTGGCCAGGCGCGTTGGCAGAAGGCTCGACGTCGAATGAGCCTTTCAGTCGACATCCAACATCGCCTCGGCGCCTTCTCGCTCGATGCAGCCTTCGAGACGAGCGGGAGACTCACCGCGCTGTTCGGCCCATCGGGCTCCGGCAAGACGTCACTGGTCAACCTGATCGGCGGATTGCTTCGTCCGGATAGCGGGAAAATCGTCGCCGACGGTCGCGTGCTGGTCGATACCGCTTCGGGCGTATTCGTGCCTAGGCACAAGCGCCGCATCGGTTACGTCTTCCAGGACGCACGCCTCTTCCCGCACATGACGGTTGGCCAGAACCTGCGATACGGTCGATTCTTCGCACCGGTATCCGAGCGCTATGGCGACATGGGCGGCGTGGTCGAACTGCTCGGCATCGGCCATCTGCTCGACCGCAAGCCCGGCTCACTTTCGGGCGGCGAGAAGCAGCGTGTCGCGATCGGCCGCGCCCTGCTCGCCAGTCCCCGCCTCATCCTGATGGACGAGCCGCTGGCATCGCTGGACGAGCAGCGCAAGGCCGAGATCATGCCCTATATCGAGCGGCTGCGCGATGAGACCAAGATACCGATTGTCTATGTTAGCCATTCGGTTGCGGAAGTGGCGCGGCTCGCTACCGACATGGTCGTGCTGGACAACGGCAGGGTAGCGGCCTCGGGCATGACATCGGAAATCCTGCAGCGACTTGACCTCCTGCCCGAAGAGGAGCGTGGCGAAGGCGGCGCTGTGCTCCACATGCAGGTCGCCAGGCGCGACGACACTTTCGGAATGATAACGCTGGTATCGCCGGCCGGCGAGATCCACGTTGCAGGGCTCGAAGCCATGTTGGGATCGACGATCCGCGTGCGCATCCGCGCGCGCGACGTCATCGTCGCAACGGAGCAGCCGCGCGGCCTCAGCGCGCTGAACATCCTGCCTGGCAAGATCACCGGCATCATCTCAGGCAACGGCCATTTCGCCGATGTTGCAATCGACTGCAACGGCGAGACCGTCACCGCGCGCATCACCAGGCAGTCGACCGAAACGCTTGGCCTCAAACCCGGCAAACCGGTCTTTGCCGTGGTCAAGTCGGTTACCTTTGATAGTGCAAACACCACGCGTGCCGCTGCCGACGATTCACGGCCTGTTATGAAGACGACAAGCGAGGAAAAGGTCAGGTAAGATGGTCAGGCGCCGAAGCCATGACAGGCAGGAAACGAGACCGATGCCATCGCTCAGCCTAAGGATAAATCTCGACCCCGCCGGGCGCATCGGCCCCGGCAAGATCGAGCTGCTCGAGCAGATCGCGGCTTTCGGCTCTATCTCGGCCGCGGCGCGCAAGATGGACATGTCCTACAAGCGGGCATGGGATCTCGTCGAGGAGATGAACAAGCTGTTCGGCAAGCCGGTCGTGGCGGCGCAGACCGGCGGCAGGAAGGGCGGCGGCGCGCAGCTCACGCAGGTGGGGCTGGCCATAGTCAGCCGCTTTCGCGCCATCGAGCGCGCGGCAGAATCGGCTGCCGAGCAACATATGGAAGCTCTGCAAGCCGAGATCGCGGCGGCCTGAAAATCTCTCGAAAACAAAGAACCCGCCGGAAGGTCCGGCGGGTTCTGATAGGTGGCCAGCGTTCGGGAGGGGAAGGAACGCCGGCCTAGTCGGCGGCCGGGAGGAGAAGCCGCCGAAATCTCTTCGTTAGCGGGCTCCGCCGCGGGCGATGCCGTGGATTTCGGCGCGGGTGATGCCGAGATCGTTGAGTTCGCGCGTCGAAAGACGGCTCAGCTCGTTGACGGTCTCGCGGTAGCGGCGCCAGTTGCGGAAATTGCGGATCAGGTTCATTTTCGGTCTCTTTCTCAGCGTCTTTAGGCTGTTCTCGTTTGCAGCGCTGAGATAGTGATCACCGGCTGCCCAATAAATGGACGCTTTTGCATAGCATTCATGCAGCTGTCGCATAGCCGGTTAACGAGTTCGCGTCCCGCCAGATCAGGATTTCGGCGTGACGATGCCGGGCGGAACAGCCGCATCCCCGGCGATTGCCGACGCAGTGAACGCGACGAACTGGGCCGGATCCCCGACGGCTTCGATCTTTAGAGCCTCCTCGTCCGGTGTCGGCGGTTCCAGAGCGGCGAACTGACTGTCAATCAGGCTCGCCGGCATGAAGTGGCCCTTACGCGCGGCCACCCTTTCGGCGGCCACGTCACGCTCGATAGCCAGATAGACGAAGCGCAGGTTCCGGCTCGCCAGCCTCAGCCGGTCACGGTAGACGCGTTTCAGCGCCGAGCATGTCACCACCAACGTCTCGCCCTGACGGTCTGCCTCGCTGATCTCCGTGGCGATGGCGTCGAGCCAGCCCCACCGGTCTTCGTCACGCAGCGGTTGGCCGGAAGACATGCGGCGGATGTTCTCGGGCGGATGGAAACGATCGCCTTCGGCGAAACGACCGCCAAGCGCGTCGGCAAGGGCAGAGCCGATCAGCGTCTTGCCGGAACCGGAGACCCCCATGACGACAACGATGACGGGTCGCTTCGCGGCCTGGCTTTTGATTTCCTGATCCATGCAGGGTTACCGGCTTGCCGGCGCGCGGCCATAGAGCAGCAGCATTGCGACGATGACGACGCCGTAGATGATCTGGCGCCCCGCCTCCGGCATCTGCATGACGGACAGGATCGACTGCAGCAGGGTGATAAGGATGACACCGGCAACGGTGCCGAGATAAGAGCCGCGACCGCCGAGGATCGAAGTGCCGCCGAGCACGACGGCCGCGATCGCCGGCAGCAGGTAGGCGTCGCCCATCGATTGCGCCGCCTTCGAGGCGTAGCCGGCAAGCAGCACGCCGCCGAAGGCGGAGAGCCCGCCGGCAATGGCGAAGGCGGTCAGAACAATCCGGCGCGTATCCACGCCCGACAGGTAGGCGGCGCGCTCGCGGTTGCCGATCGCATAGACGGAGCGGCCGAAGGTCGTGCGGGTAAGCACGAAGACGGTCGCGGCTCCAATCGCCGCCCAGACGATTACCGCATTCGGGACGCCTGGAATGAGCGAGCCCGTGGCGAGCCAGCGCATCGCCGGCGAGGCCGAATCCTGGGGCGAGAAGCCGCCGGTATAGACCACCATCAACCCTTGCGCGACCGCGTTGGTGGCGAGCGTTATGATCATCGAGGGGATACGCAGGTAGGCCACGCCGACGCCGTTCACCAGTCCGATCGCGGCGCCGCACAATATGCCGAAGGGTATGGCCAGGAAGGCGCCGGTCGGGCCGAACGCCGCGGCGGCCGAAGCCATCATCGCGCCGGTCGCAACCGTCCACGGCACAGAGAGATCGATCTGGCCAAGCAGGATCACCAGCATCATGCCGGTCGCGATCACGCCGAGGAAGGACGCCACCTTGAGCTGCTGCAGCAGATATTCCGGCGACAGGAAGCTGGTCGAATAGAGGCTGCCGAAGACGAGCAGCGCGATGATGCAGGCGAAGGACGTCGCCACAGCCGGATCGAGTTTGCGCAGGAATTTGGGCATGCGGCTCGATATGCCGCCCGTCGTGGCCGTGTCGCTCATCCGAACCACTCCAGACGGTTCTTCACGCGGAAAAGGGCGAAAGCTCCGAGGCTGACGGCGACAAGGAGAACTACGCCCTGAAAGAGCGGTTGCCACAGCGGATCGAAGTCGAAGACGAACAGAAGGTCGCCAATCGTGCGGAAGGCGAAGGCGCCGAAGATCGCGCCGATGGCGCTACCGCGGCCGCCAAACAGCGAGACGCCGCCAAGCACCACTGCGGCGATCGAGAACAGCGTATAGGCGTTGCCGCTCGCAAACGCCGCCTCGCCGGTATAGGGGAAGAAGGTGAGGAAGAGCCCGCCGATCGACGCGAGCAGTCCGGCCAGCGTGTAGGCGAGGAACTTGCCGCGCTTGATCGGCACGCCGGACATGTAGGCGGCGACCTCCGAC
>JAEYXI010000671.1 GCA_023428515.1 Pseudomonadota bacterium
CCCCATGACATTTCCGTCGGCCGAAGATAGAAATGACGCTGCGTCAGCGATTTTCGACTCCAGCATTATTCGCCAAAGCGTATCTTGGGGGGAGCATGTACGCCGTTCTACAGGTTCGCGGCAGCGCGTATCTTCCCTTTGTTCTGTTCATGGACGACATCGGGGCTTCGGTTGGAAGTTCGACCGCGGAAGCGCTGCTGCCTGCGATGGTCCGCCAGGATCCGGAAGCGCTCATTCCCATCCATCTGGCGCACGGTTTCCTGGAACGGAGCGCCAAGGCCGCCGGCCTGGCCGATCTCGGCTTTGTCGTCGGCCAGCATATGCATGTCGACAGCCTGGGCACGTTCGGCCGGAGCCTGCTCAGGTCGCTGACCTTGCACGATGCGCTCGGAAAGATACGGGCGAAATTCTCTCTCTACAGTTCGGCGGAACGCGTCTGGTGGTCGCAAAGGGGAGAGAACGTCTATCTCTTCCATGCCTATGCCAGCCAGACCGGACCCGGCAGCCGGGTCGCACGGCAATGCGTGCTGCTGCTGTTGCGGGACCTGGTCAGGCTGGCGGCCGGACCGGCATGGCAACCCGACCAGCTTCTTTCGCCCGACGCGGCCCTCGACGCCGAGGCAATGCGGAAGGCGTTCCAGGGGGCCGATGTCCGGCAGTCCGAATTCGTGGGCATCGTCTTTCCGTCCCGTTTCCTGAGCCTGCCCTGGAACTGGTCCCGGATACTGAGCCTCGGCGGCGGCGAGCGGGAGGACACTGCCTTCGAATCGAGCGCGCCCGCCGGCGACTTCGCCGGATCGGTCAAACAGGTGATCTCGGCGCTGATGAAGCAGGGGCAGTGCCATCTCGGCCAGACCGCCAGAGCAGCGGGGATGCATCCCCGAGCCCTGCAGCGACGTCTCTCCGAGACCGGTGAGGAATATTCCGACCTGCTGGCCGAGGTCCGCTTCGAGCGGGCTTTGCGGCTGATCTACGATCCGAACGTCAAGATCATCGATGTCGCGGGAGAACTCGGCTATTCCGATTCGGCCAATTTCACCCGCGCCTTCCGTCAATGGACCGGAGTGTCGCCATCCGATTTCCGCAGACTGCGCGAGCGAGGCGCTGTCGCGAAATGACAGGACGCAACGGAATGGGCTGATGTAGGCCGGAAAGCAACTTCCGGCGCAATCGCGGCGCCGGCCAATTTCGACGAGGAGGGCTCATCATGAAAAGGTTCTGCATTTCGGCCGGCGCCCTGTTGCTGGCCGCCCAGACGAGCGTCGCGCTGGCGCAAGCGCCCGCGATCCCCGAATCCATCTCGACGCCGGACAAGGTCGAGACGACGCTCGGCGCGCTCGAGTTCAAGGACGGGGTGGCGAGCGGCGCGACCGCGCAAAAACTCTACGATAACCTCGACGGCACCTATGCCTTCCGCGCCTATATGGACAATCTGCGCGGCGTCAGCATCCACGCGCTGAAGAAGAGCATGCAGGACATCGGCATGAAGGAGAACGAGGTGCTCGTCTTCTCCGAACTGATGGACGCGAAATCGCTGTTCCTCACCGCCAATGCCGACACGATCTACGTGATGGGCTATCTCGATCTCAGCAAGGGACCGGTGGTCATCGAGACGCCGCCGGATTTCCTCGGCATCGTGCAGGATGCTTGGTTCCGCTGGGTGATCGACCTCGGCGCGCCGGGACCCGACCGCGGCGTCGGCGGCAAGTACCTGATCGTGCCGCCCGGCTATGACGGGCCGCTGCCGCAAGGCGGCTTCTACGTCGCCAAAGCCGAGACCGACACCATCCTCTGGTTCGGCCGGTCGTTCCTGGCAAACCACAGCGATCCCAAGCCGGCCGTCGAGACGATCAAGCAGCACACCAAGGTGTATCCTTATGAGGTCGGCGGCGTGGGTACCCCGATCGCCGAGTTCCTCGCCGGCAAGGCGCGGCTCGGCCGCGTTGTCCCGCCGCCGGAGACCGTGTTCCACGAGGGCACCGGCAAGGTGATGAACACCATCCCGCCGAGCGACTGGACCTTCTACGAGATGCTGAACGAGATCGTGCAGGCGGAACCGGCGACCTCGCTCGATCCGGAACTGATGGGCCCGGTGGCCGCGCTTGGCATCGTCAAGGGCAAGCCTTTCGCGCCCGACGAACGGATGAAGAAGATCATGACGGAGGCGCTGGCGCTGGCCAACGCGACCTCGCGCACGCTGTTCATGAACCCGCGGGACGAGAGCTGGTTCTATTATCCCGGTTCGTCCTGGTTCAACTTTCTGTTCCAGACCGGCTACGAGTTCGAGACGCCGATCCCTGAGATCACCGCCGAGGGGGTAAAACCCTTCCCGCCGACCGGCTACCGGACGATGGATGCACGCACCAACTTCTTCTACGGCGTCACCGGCATCTCGCCGGCAATGGCGATGCGGCTTCCGGGCATAGGCTCGCAGTACCTGCTGGCGGTCACCGACGCCGAGAAGAAGCACTTCGACGGCGCCAAGACCTACAAGGTGACGCTGCCGAAGGGCATACCGGAGGCGAACTTCTGGTCGTTCACCGTCTACGACAATATGAGCCGCTCGATGCTCGATACGCCGCAGCGCTATCCGCGCGCCGGCAGCCAGAGCTTCCCGTCGCCCGCCGCCGAAGCAGACGCCGACGGCTCGACCACCATCTGGTTCGCGCCCGAGCAGCCGGAGGGCGTCGCGCGCGGCAACTGGATCCAGACCGATCCGGAGAAGGGCTGGTTCACGATCCTGCGCCTCTACAGCCCTCAGGAGCCATTCTTCGACAAATCGTGGCGGCCGGGCGAGATCGAGATGGTGAACTGACCGCAAGGCGCGTTCACGGAGCTATCCGACAACCGGGCAAGTGATGGCCAAGGTCAGCTT
>JAEYXI010000409.1 GCA_023428515.1 Pseudomonadota bacterium
GGCCGGCATCGTCAAGGATGCCGGCGACGACCCCGACGTCACCCATGGCGCGTTGATCATGAGCACGGTTCGCCGAGGTGCACCCGGCAGCGGCATCACCTTCAAGGCCGGTCCAGGGGTCGGCACCGTGACACGCCCCGGCCTGCCGCTGCCGCCTGGCGAGCCGGCCATCAATCCCGTGCCTCGTCGTATGATCGCGCAAGCGGTCGCCGAAGTGGCCGGCAGCGAGACAGATTTCCAGGTGGAAATATCGGTCGCCGACGGCGAGAAAATCGCAGAAAGGACGCTGAACGGCCGCCTCGGTATTCTCGGAGGCATATCCATCCTCGGAACGACGGGAATTGTCATCCCGTTTTCCTGCTCGGCCTGGATCCACTCCATCTGGCGCGGCATAGATGTCGCCCGAGCGGCCGGTCTCGATCACGTCGCCGGATCCACGGGAAATACGTCCGAAAAGGCCGTCCAGGTGCATCACGGTCTGCCGGAAATCGCCTTGATCGATATGGGCGATTTCGTGGGCGGCATGCTGAAATACCTGCGCGACCATCCCGTCCCAAGGGTTACGATTGCGGGTGGTGTCGCCAAAATGACCAAGCTCGCCCAGGGCATGCTGGACCTGCACTCGAAGCGAGGGCTGGCCGATCTCGAAGCCTTGGCACGGGTTGCCGCGGAATCCGGTGCGCAAGCCGGTCTCGTGGAGCGGATCGCTGCCTCCAATACGGTGCTTGAGGCTTTCACGCTGGCAGGCGAAAACGGCCTGCCGCTCGGCGACCGCATTGCGGCGCTCGCGTGGAAAACGGCCGCAAAGGCGCTGAACGATCCGGCGATTGCGCTGGAGATCCTTGTTTTCGATCGCGCGGGGCGGCTCGTCGGCCAAGCGCCTTTCACTCCCTCCGATCATTCGGCATCCCTGTCCGGATAATCCTCGCTTCGCTCTGCCCAGCCTGGGCGGAAGCGACGTACATAGTCGGCATTGTATAGCCGACTTTCGTTGAAATCGGTCGAACTCAGTCCCCTACCGACGAAGATCAGCGCGGTTCGTTCCGCCGGCTCCGCGGCGAGTTTCTCTTCGATGTCGGCCAAAGTGCCGCGAATGATCCGCTCTTCCGGCCAGGAAGCGCGGACGACGATCGCCACTGGGCAATCAGCGCCATAGAGCGGCGTCAGTTCGGTCACGATCTTGTCCAGCGCATGAACGGCAAGATGGATCGCCAGCGTTGCGCCTGTCGCGCCGAAGGCGGCAAGCGTTTCGCCCTCGGGCATTTTCGACGCCCGGCCTGAAACGCGTGTCAGCACGAGGCTCTGCGCCACTTCCGGAATGGTCAGTTCGCGCTTCAGCGCCGCCGCTGCCGCGGCGAAGGAAGGGACGCCCGGCGTCAGCGTATAGTCGATGCCGTGCTTTTCCAGCCGGCGGATCTGCTCGGCGACGGCGCTCCAGACGGAAAGGTCGCCCGAATGTAGCCGCGCCACGTCCATGCCAGCCTCCTGGGCTGCAACGTATTCAGCTTCGATATCATCCAGTGAGAGTGAGCCGGTATCGACGATGCGCGCATCCTTGGGGCACCAGTCGAGCAGTTCCTTCGGCATGATCGAACCCGCATAGAGACACACGGGCGAGCGCGAAAGTATGTCGCGGCCACGGACGGTGATGAGGTCGGCTGCGCCCGGTCCGGCGCCGATGAAATGCACGGTCATGGGTGGTCCTTGGATTCGTCCTTGGGGCCGTCATTGGAGTGCGCGAGTGCGCAGGTGGCCCCCCCGCTTATCATGCGGGCGACAATAAGTTTCGACCCTTCTCCCGCAACGGCCAATGCGGCGGTTTCCGAAAGGCTCGGGGTGGACGTGTGCATAAGGCTGCGTTGCGAGACGGTTCGGCTACGACCTTCAGCTTTCTTCAGCGAGGTTTCATCGGCAGCATACAGCGGCAGCGATAATCTGGCAGCGAGTTCGATCAATCCCGCCTCATGGCGCTTGATCTCTCCCGTCGCCAGCATCGCGACGGATTCACGTGAAATACCGGCTCGACCGCACGCCGCATCGAGGGCAGTGAGCAAGGCCTGCGCCGATGTGCCCTTCCGGCAGCCAAATCCTGCAACAATCACAGTGTATCTCCCGGCTTCGTCCAACTCCACTGGGTCACCGGCATGGCAGGCTTCCAGCCCTGCATCGATCCTATGGGTGCTGCGCGGGAGAGATCGATGCGGATGAGGTCACCGCCCAGTCTGGCGTGTGCCGTCATCAGTATCGCTTCCATTTCCAGCGTCACGGCATTGGCGACCAGTCGGCCACCGCGCCTGAGCGCATCGATGGCGGCATCGAACACGCCCGGTTTGCTGCCGCCGCCGCCGATGAAGATCGCGTTTGGCCGTGGCAGTCCGCCCAGAGCCGACGGCGCTTCGCCTTCCACCAGTTTCAGGCCCGGCACCCCGAAGGCTGCGGCATTGCGGCGGATGCGAGCGGCCCGCTCGGGATGGGCCTCAACGGCGATCGCGGCAAGCGAGGTGTCGGCCAGCATCCATTCGATCCCGATCGACCCGGAGCCGGCACCGATATCCCAGAGCAATTCGCCGCGCCGCGGCGCCAGCGCCGACAATGTCAGGGCCCGGATTTCCCGCTTGGTGATTTGCCCGTCATGCTCAAAAAGGGCGTCGTCGAGGCCGAAGGCGCGCGGCAGGATACGTGCTTGCGCCTCGGCGGCTACTTCGATCGCGACCACGTTCAGGGAGTTGACGGCAGCCAACTCCAAATCCCGGGCGCCCGCCGAGCGGATCTGCTCCTGCTCGCCGCCGAGCGCTTCCAAGACATTTAGACGGGATGCGCCGAAGCCTGCTGCAGTCAGGAGGGCGGCGATCTCGGCCGGCCCGTTTTCGTCCGAGGTCAGCGCGATGATCCGGCGACCCGGATGCAGCAGCGGCCTGAGGAGATCGAGTGGCCTTCCGTGCAGCGATACGGTTTCGACTTCCTGCAGAGGCCAGCAGAGACGGGAGGCGGCCAGCGAAAAGGAGGATGGGGCAGGGTAGGCGATCAGTTCATCGGCGCGGACTCGCCGCGACAGCGTCGCTCCGACCCCGAAAAGGAAAGGATCGCCCGAGGCCAGCACACATACGGCTTGGCCGCGCAGCGCCACCACGTCGCACATGGCGGCATCGAAGGGCGTGGGCCACGGACGTGCGTCACCGGAAATCAGCGAGGCGGCAAGGTCGAGATGACGTTTGCCGCCGAAAACGACAGACGCGGATGAAATCGCCGTCCTGGCGTTTTCCCCCAGGCCCTTTACGCCATCCTCGCCGATGCCGACGATAGACAGCCACCGGGTTTGCTTTAAAGCTGTTCGTTCCGATTCAGGAGGCAATGTGAAACACTCCATTCCAACCCGCGTGCTGATCCTGGGTGGTACGGCGGAGGCCCGTAGTCTGGCTGGCCGGCTTGCGGCGGACCCGCGCTTCGAGACGGAACTCTCGCTTGCTGGCCGCACCCGCGCGCCTGCAGAACAGCCGGTTTCCCTGCGCGTCGGGGGTTTTGGCGGAGCGGAGGGCCTGGCCACGTATCTCAAGGAGAAGGGTATCGAGATCCTGATCGATACAACACACCCCTATGCCGCCCGGATCTCCGGCAATGCCGCTCGAGCTGCCGTAGTCGCGGGCGTGTCGCTGGTGGCGCTTCGGCGAAGGCTGTGGCACCAGGTGCCCGGAGATCACTGGATCGAGGTCGGCAGCGTGGCAGAGGCGGTCGAAGCGCTGGGCAAGGTGCGGCGCAAGGCGTTTCTTACCCTCGGGCGACAGGAACTCGGACCATTCGAGGCGGCGCCGCAGCACGAATACCTTATTCGCAGCGTCGATCCTGTCGATCCGCCGCTGGCCGTTCCCCGCGCTACCTATCTGACGGCCCGCGGCCCCTTTGGAGAGGCCAACGAAGCTGAGTTGCTGAAGGAACACGGGATCGAGGTCATTGTTGCCAAGAATAGCGGTGGCCCGGCAAGTTACGGCAAGATCGCCGCTGCCCGTGCCCTCGGTATCGACGTCATTCTCGTTCGCAGGCCGGACTTGCCGGATGTCCCCTCCGTTGAGACCGTCGAGGAGATGGTTGCCTTTCTGAACCGCGCAGTGGCTCATGCCCCGGCTCCCCTGAAGGAGCGCGGCGAATAGACGAGCGGGCGTGTTCCGTCGCGTTCGACGAGCCGGGTTTCTGCCGTGCCGACAATGACGCAGGTTGCCATGTCGGCCATGCCGCCTTCGGCTTCCGATAGCGTGACAATCCGGATTGCCTCATCGGGCCGGCCGGCCGCGCGGCCGAAAATGACGGGAACGCGGCCGGGCAGATTGGCGCGCAGAATGTCGAACGCCTCTCCCAGTTGATGAGGCCTTGCCTTGCTGATCGGGTTGTAGAACGCCATGACAAAGCCCGCCTGCGCTGCCGCAACCAGCCGTTTTTCAATGACCGACCATGGTTTCAGATTGTTGGACAGCGAGATCGCGCAAAAATCATGGCCGAGAGGTGCGCCGGCCTTCGCGGCTACCGCCAACATGGCGGTGACACCGGGAACAATGGAAAATTCGATGTCCCGCCATTCCGCCGGTCCTTCGTCCATCGCTTCGCACACTGCCGCAGCCATTGCAAAGACGCCGGGATCGCCGCCCGAGACAACGCAGACCCTGCCGCCGCTTGCCGCCATGTCCAGCGCTGCCTTGGCGCGGGCGAGTTCCTCGCGGTTGTCCGATGCGTGACGGCGCTGGTCAGGTCTCAAGTTCAGGCGGTCGATATAGGGAAAATAGCCGAAGAAATCCTTCGCCGTGGCCACGGCAGCGAGCGCTTCGGCGGTAATCTGGTCCGGGCTACCTGGCCCGAGGCCGACGACGGTCAATGACCCCCTCATTGTCACTCTCCGACCTCTCCCCTATGCCGCGTTGCCCAACCCGGCACCAGCACAATGGAAAAATAGGGGGCAGGGCTTTCGTCGCGCTCTCCCAGCTTCTGCGCCTTGCCGTTGGCCATCGTCCCACGCTCGACGTAGAGGGCGTCGGAGAGTTTTCCGACCGAAGCCAGAGCGCGACGGATCTTCGGCAGGTTGCGGCCGACCTTCATGATCACAGCACCGTCGGTGTTGGCCAGTCGCGCCGCCAGCTTCTCTTCGGAAAGAGTGCCGGGCAGCACGCTCAGAACATCGTCACCCTGGACCAGCGGCAGCCCGGTCATCGACCAGCAGCCCGACATGGCGGTGACCCCGGGCACGACATCCGCCTGGTAATGGTTCTGCAGCCTGACATGCAGGTGCATGTATGAGCCGTAGAACAGCGGATCGCCTTCGCTCAGGACCGCGACATTCTTGCCGCTATCGAGCAGTCCGGCGATATCCTTTGCGGAACGGTCGAAGAAATCTGCGATTGGTCCCTTGTAGTCGGCCTCGTCCTTCTCTTTCTCGACCGTCACCGGATAGACGAGCGGCAGTTCCTTCGTGCCGGGCCGGATATGGGCCTCGGCGATGGCTCGGCCGTTGCCGGTGGATCCTTTCTTGCAGAAGAAGGCGATGACATCGGCTTCCTGGATCGCCCGCACAGCTTTCAGCGTCAGCAGTTCCGGATCGCCCGGCCCGGTGCCGACGCCGGTCAGCCGACCCTTGGCATGCTCCCCTTTCACAGGCCGGTCCTCGCCAGAGCATTGACGCAGGCGGCGGTCATCGCCGAGCCTCCCATCCGGCCGCGCACGATGGCATAGGGTATTCCGTGCAGTGATTCCGTCAGAGCTTCCTTGGACTCGGCCGCGCCGACGAAACCGACCGGCATGCCGATGATCACTGCCGGGTGTGGTGCACCGGCATCGAGCATCTCGAGCAGGCGGAACAGCGCGGTCGGCGCGTTGCCGATGGCAACGACCGCGCCATCCATTTCGTCCCAGAGGTCGAGTGCGGCTGCGGAACGCGTATTGCCGATCGTTCGGGCGAGTTCGATCGTTCGGCTGTCGCGCAAGGTGCAGATCACATCGTTGTCGGCCGGCAGGCGCGCGCGCGTAATGCCGTGCGCCACCATCTCGGCATCGCAATAGACCGGCTTTCCGGCGTGCAGTGCCCCGCGGCCTTTCGCGACGAAATCCTTGGAGAACCGGAAGTGCGTGGCGGCTTCCACCAGCCCGCAGGCATGGATCATGCGTACAGCGATCTCGGCTTGTTCGGCGGAAAAGGCCGAAAGATCAGCTTCTTCGCGGATGATCGCGAAGGACTTCTCGTAGATCGCATTGCCTTCACGGATATAGTCATAAGTGCTCATGGTCATCCTGACATAATGGCGGCTGCGAGTCGTTCGGTTCCAAGACGCGCGATACAGGCAGCGGAATTTTCACCCTTCTGTCGTTCAGTCCGAACAAGATCGGCAAGACGCTGAAGGGAAATGTTGGACTCGGTAGGCGCCACCGAGGCAAACGGCAGGTCGGTGGCTCTTCCGTCGGCGATCATGGAGATTCCGGACGCGGTACCGCACAGGGTCAGCGCTGAGACGTGCGGATGGGCACAGCCCTTCGAGCAGCCGGTGATGTGTAGCTTGAACGACCCATCGAGCATATCTCCGCAACTGGAGACCGCCTGCGTCGCGAGATCGCTCGTGGCAATCATCGCTGACGCGCATGCCGGACTGCCGGGGCAGGCTGCGATAGAGCCTCGGGGGTCTGCGGCAGAAGTTATGAACCCATGATCGGCTGCGAAGCTGGCGAGACGTTCACAGCCCTGCTCCGATCCGAAGCAGATGAGGGAATGATCAAGCGCCGGCTTTACGGTTTGGATGCCCAGCCGTCCAGCCTCCAGGCAGAGGGTCACAATGTCCTGTGCTCGCGCTTGCCCATATGCGGGACCGATGCCAGCAGCATGAAGGTTCTCGCAGACGGGAAAAACGCCGAATGGAGAGGCGGACGACGAAAGGGCAAAGTCGTTCGGGGGCAGGTCATGCGCCAGATCGCATCCACGAGCCCGGGGGCCGGCGGCAGCCAGTGTTCTCAGAAGGTCGAGCGTGGCTTCTCTCGCCTCAATCTCGTCCAGGATGGCGAACACACGGCCGGATTTCTCCGTGCCGCCCAGAAGAATCTTCCAACGGGCTCCCTTTTCGGTGGCAACGGCAACCAGACGAATGTCCGCCAGCAAGGCAGAAAGGTTTATCCGGCCGCCCCCGTCTGCCACCACGGACATCTTGGCCGCAAGTCCCGTGAGGTCGCGGGTTCGTTCGCGGATCGCATCTGCTAACGGTCGGGGATCTGCGATTTCCGTCTCGTCCCAACCGGCGAATGGCGGAACCTCGACCGCCAGCCCATTACGCAACGGCAGGTTCAGCGACCGAATATCGGCATCCAGCAGAGGCGCCGTCCTCTCCGTCAGTCCCCGGACCTGCAGATTGCCGCGGGCGGAAATATCCATCATGCCGTTGCCGTGCCTGAGAGCGAGGCGGCTGATCTCGGCAAGCTGTCGCGGAGAGATCCCCTCCGTCAGCGCGACGCGCGCGAGCAAGCCGTCGCCGGTCAGCATCGGCATAGAGAGGGTCGGGCACGCCCCCCGCTGCAAGCCCGACGGCGCCTTGTTCGTTGCTGACGGGTGAGGTGCAAATTCGCTCATGCAACCTCTTTTGCGCTATCGGCGGCGAGCATTTCCAATTCGGCATCAACGGCATTGCGACGCGGGTGCCACAGACCTCGGCGAAGTGCAGAACGAAATCGCTCGCCCATAAATCGGGCGCCGTCAGGGTTCTGCGCCAGGAGGAAATCGCGAACCATCTCATCGCCGAGATAGGCATCATAGGTGGCGTCAATCAGCGACTGGGGAATGGCATGGGTGGTCTCGGCGAAGCCGATCAGCCGGTCGACGGTTTCGACCAATTCGGCTGCCCCGCGTGGTCCATGTCGCATCTGGCCGGCGATGAAGCGCGGATTGACGGCGCGGGCACGCACGACGCGCGTTACGGCCTCCGAAATAGATCGCGCCTTCGGTCTTTGCGGATCGGTCGTGTCCAGCGCGATCACATCGGCCTTGCCCCCAAGTGCGGCGACCGCTGCGGAAAAACCGCCAATGAAGGCGACATCTGCCGACCCATCCAGGAGAGCGCGACCCGGGTCGTCTCCGGTGTGGACGAGCAGATCCGCGCTTCCGACGCGTTCGGCGAAACGCCCGGGCGCCGAAACGGCCTCGCCCTCGGCGCCCCCGAAGGCGTGGGTCGTCGCGTCAAGATAGAGGCGACCCAGTTCCTCGCGTTCGTCCCAGGTACCGTCGGCCAGCCTGTCCTCGATGCCGGCCCCATAGGTGCCAGGCGCCGAGCCGAAAATGCGGAGTGGTATCTGGCCTCTTGTACGTGCTTCTTCTGCGAGCGGATTATCGCCCGGGGCCTCCTCGCGTGCCGCAATGGCCCGCATCGCTGCGTCGAGAAGCGCGATCAGGGACGGGAACATGTCGCGAAACAAGCCGGAAATGCGCAGCGTCACGTCAATCCGCGGCCGGCCAAGCTGTGCAGGCGCCAGAACCTCGATGCCGGTCACACGGCCGGTCGCCATGTCCTGAACAGGCCTTGCGCCCATCAGCGCCAGAACCTGTGCCACTTCCTCGCCTCCGCTTCGAAGGGAGGCGCTCCCCCACAGATCAAACACGAGGTTCCTGGGCCAGTCGCCGTGATCCTGCAGGTACCGCCGCAGGATTTCGTCCGCGGCGCGCTTGCCAAGCTCAAAGGCCGTCGGCGTCGGGAGCGTGCGGGGATCGCTGGCAAAGAGGTTGCGGCCGGTCGGCATCACGTCGAGGCGACCGCGTGCCGGCGCTCCGGCCGGGCCTGGCTGGATATGTCTACCATCCAGCGCATCGAGTAACGCCTTCCGCTCCGTTTCGGCGCTGGCGATACGTAGCGGGTCCTCGTCGCCCTCGGCGACCTCGCCGAAGACGTGCTGCCCGTCCTTGATGGCAAAGTCCTTCAGGTCGCAGAGGAAGGCATCGATGCGGGCCAGTGCCGTATCGGGATCGTCGTTCTGCGAAATGCCGGCTTCGGAAGCCAGTCCGGTGTCGAGCGCAGTCTCAACGATCAGTTTGGCCAACCTGTCGCGCCGGCGACGATCCAGCCCGTCGGCCTGGGCGTATTCGTCAACGAGCAGTTCGAGCTTCTTCTGCTCGTCTGAAAGGCCAGCACCGGTAAGGACGGGCGGCAGGTGGCCGATGGTGACTGCCGCGATCCGCCGCTTGGCGACAGCCGCTTCGCCAGGATTGGAGACGATGAACGGATAAATAACCGGCAGTGCGCCCGTGACCCGTTCGGGAAAACAATCGCCAGAAAGCGCCACCGTCTTGCCCGGCAGCCACTCCAGCGTGCCGTGCGCGCCGACATGCACGATGGCATGAGCGCCGAGGGTGCCGCGTATCCACTGACCGAAGGCTATCAGCGCATGACGCGGCGGCAGGTCAGGACTGTGGTAGTCGGCGCGGCGGTCGCAATTGCGGCCGCGATCCGGAGCGAGCGCCACGGTGATATTGCCGAACTCGGCCGCCCGGAAACGGTAGGCGCCATCTTTCACGTCGTCATCCACCTCGGGCGTGCCCCAGGCGGCTTGTACGTCTGGAGCGCCCTCGTAGTGCGAAAGCGGCAAGCTTGCGGATCTCTGTTCCAGTAGAGCCAGGAGATCCCGTGGTGTCTCCGGAATAGCGGAGACGGTGTAGCCCGCCCCAACAAGCTGCCGCAGCATCGACAGCACGCTTTGCGGCACGTCCAGCCCTACCGCATAACCGGTGCGCCCGGGCGCGTTCGGGTAATCGGGCATCAGGATGACGAGCCTGCGTTCGGCGTGCGTTATCATCTTCAGCTGCAGGAAGGCGGCGATGCGCTCGGCCACGTGCTCGACCCGGTCCGGCTCCGGTTGATTGACAAGGCTGGCGGAGGTTTCTCCTGCCTTGAAGG
>JAEYXI010000020.1 GCA_023428515.1 Pseudomonadota bacterium
GGTCAAAGGCGACTGGGTGAAGCCGGGCGCCACCGTCATCGACGTCGGCATCAACCGCATCCCGGCTCCCGAAAAAGGGGAAGGCAAGCACCGGCTAGTTGGCGACGTCGCCTTCGACGAGGCAGCGAAGAACGCCGGCGCCATAACGCCGGTGCCGGGCGGCGTCGGCCCGATGACGATCGCGCTCTTGATGGCCAACACGCTGGTCTCGGCCTATCTTAAGGCCGGGCTCAAGCGGCCGACCTTCTGACCCTAGCACCTTTCAGGCCACTCCTATGCCGATGCCGCCGCTTGCTGTAGACATGCCCGTCATGTCCGACCAGAGCCAGGGCGGCCGGCAGTTCGCGTTCCTGCTGGTCGACAAATTCTCCATGTTCTCGCTAGCCGCCGCGATCGACGCGTTTCGGTCGGCGAACCGCCTGCTCGGCCGCGACTACTACGGCTGGACGACCGTCTCGGCCGACGGCGAGGCGGTGATGGCCTCGAACGGCATACCGTTGAAGGTCGACTACGGCGTCGGCGATATCCCGCCGGTCGACATCCTCTTCGTCGCGGTGGGACTCTCGACCGAATTCCCCGGCAAGTCGAAGGTGCTCGGCGCGCTCAGGAACTGGGGCCGGCGGGGCGGCGCGCTTGGCGCGCTGTCGGTCGGCTCCTACCTGCTCGCCGAGGCCGGTCAGCTCGAAGGCTACCGCTGCACCATCCACTGGGAGAACCGCGCCGGCTTCATGGAGCGGTTCCCCGACATCGAATGCACCGGCAATGTCTACGAGATCGACCGCAAGCGCTATACCTGCGCCGGCGGGACGACCTCAATCGACCTGATGCTGGAGATCATCCGCAGCGACTTTGGCGCCAACATCGCCAACGGCGTCGCCAACCAGTTCCAGCACGAGCGCATCCGCTCGGCCGGCGACCGGCAGCGCGTCGGGCCGGAGCGTGACCTCACCGGCAAGTCGGAGAAGCTGAAGAAGATCGTCGAGCTGATGGCCGACAATCTCGATGAGCCGCTGTCGGCCGTCCAACTCGCCAAGTCGGCGGGCCTGTCGGTGCGCCAGGTCGAACGGCTGTTCCTGCGCCATCTCTCGGTGACGCCCGGCCGCTACTACATGCGCCTCAGGCTGGAACGTGCCCGCGAGCTGCTGCGCCAGACCAACATGCCGATCCTCGACGTGGCGATCGCCACCGGCTTCACCTCGCATTCCTATTTCGCGCAGAGCTATCGCCTGCAGTTCGGCCGCCCGCCGTCAGAAGAGCGCCGCACGACCTATTGATCGCTGACGGGCCATCGTGCCTTGCCACTCTCTGGAGCCTCCTCTAGCGTTTGCCGCGGCGGACCGAGCTGATTCACCCGGGAGACGGTAATGGCATTCCTTTCACGCGGCGTGCTTGCGGCGCTGCTCGTGGCCTCGACGACGGCATTCGTCCACGCCGCTGATCGCGCCGTCATCGTGCTTGATGCGTCGGGCTCCATGTGGGGCCAGATCGATGGCCGCCCGAAGATCGACATCGCCCGCGAGGCGCTCAGGACCGTGCTTCAATCCGTTCCGGCGGACACGGAACTCGGCCTGATGGCCTATGGCCACCGCGAAAAAGGCTCCTGCACCGATATAGAGCTCGTGGTGCCGCCCGCGGCGGGCAGCGCGCCGTCCATCACGGCGGCGGCCGATGGAATGAAATTCCTCGGCAAGACGCCTCTCACCGCCGCTGTCCGGCAGGCGGCGGACGCGCTGCGATACACCGAGGAGAAGTCGACCGTCATCCTCATCACCGACGGCGTCGAGACCTGCGAGGCAGACCCTTGCGCGCTCGGCAAGGAACTCGAGGCGGCAGGCGTCGATTTCACCGCCCACGTCGTCGGCTTCGGCCTGACGGCGGAGGAGGGCAGGGAGGTTGCCTGCCTGGCGGAAAACACCGGCGGCAAATATCTGCAGGCTTCCGACGCCGCCGCCCTGAAGGAAGCGCTTGCGGCGACCGTAGCCGCGCCTGCGTCGCCACCGGCCGAGGCAGTTGCGGAACCGGAGCCCGCACCCGCACCCGCACCCGAGCCAACGCCTCCCGTAGTCGCGGAGCCCGCGCCACCGGCCGCGGCGGAGGAGCCGGCCCCCGCGCCGGAGCCGGCCAAGCCCGAATTCAACCTCATTCCGACAGCCGTCATGGCCGCCGGAGGCGAGACGCTGAAGGATGCCGGCAACGCCTGGGAGATTTTTAGGGCAAATCCGGACGGCAGCCGCGGCGAGCAGATCGCCATCGAATATGGCGCCTACAAGGGCTCGCTGGAGCCGGGCGATTATGTCGTCTTGGCCAGGCTTGGCGAGGCGCGCACCGAACAGAAGCTGACGGTCGAGCCGGGCCAGGTCTATACGCCGTCCTTCGTGCTCGACGCCGGCACGCTGGTGATCAGGCCGCACGCCAGCGAAGGCGCCGAGGTGAGCGGGGCTGCCGTCGTGGAGGTTCAATATCCCGGCGGCGACGGCGTCTCGACGAATTACGGCGAGACACGGATCATCCTGCCGGCCGGCCAGCAGAAACTGACGGTGAAGCTTGGCAGCGGCGAGATCAGCGAGACCCTCGACCTGCCGGCCGGCCAGACCATCGAGAAGGATGTCGTGGTCGGCGTCGGCCACGTCACCGTCAATGCGCTCTTCGCGGCGGGCGGCGAGAAGGTCGATGCGTCCGGCCTTGACGTGAAGATCTTCAGGTCGCGGCAGAACGTCGACGGCACGCGCGACCAGGTAAGCTACGGTTTCGGACCCGACGCGAAATTCGACCTCGCGCCCGGCGATCACGTGGCGGTGCTGCGCATGGACCAGGCGGAGGCCGAGCAGCCCTTCAACATCCGCGCCGGCGAAAGCAAGGATGTCACGGCCGTGCTCAATGCGGGCGTGCTGGCCATCAGTGCGCCCGAGGCCAAGGACATCAAGGTGTTCCCGGCGAGCCAGAATGCTCAAGGCGAACGCAAGGAGATGGCGTACGGCTTCGGCGGCTCGCTGCAGGCGACGCTGCCGGCGGGCGACTACATTGTCGCCACCGATCGCCGCGACGGCAGTCCGGTCAAGGAGACTTCCGCCTCCGTCAAGGCGGGTGGGCGACTGGAACTCACGATCCAATAGGAGGACAAGGCGATGCGACTGAAATCGACGGCGATTGCGGCGGCATTGCTCGGTGTGGCAGCCGCGCATGCCGATCCGCTGACGATCGACCTTCCCGGCGCCGCCGAGCGCCAGACCGTCGCCTACACCTGCGACGGCGGCAGGAAGGCGACAGCCGAATATGTCAACGCCGGCGCCAATTCCCTGGCGATCGTCAAGGTCGACGAGCAGACCCTGTTGATGGCGAATGTGCTTTCCGGCAGCGGCGCGCGCTATGCCGGCCAGCAATATGTCTGGTGGACCAAGGGCAATTCCGCCGACTTCTACGACCTGACCAAGGGCGACGATGCGCCGCCGGAGTTTTCGTGCGAGGCGAAGTAAGGCGTAGTTCCGGCGAGCACACCGGGTTTCGGGAGTTGCCCGTCGCGGCATAAGCCACTATTCAGGGGTGCAACTCGTCAACGTCAAGAAAGGAGGGCTGCGTGCACACGTTCTTTCGTCACCACCGTCAGCGCGGCCCTGTCCACGCCCTGCAAATGCGTTTGCAGGGCTGACCAAGGACGAACGCCCAAGCGTATCTCTTTTCTGGTCTGCCCTTCGTGGTGATGCCGCGCCCAGTGTTCGGGTGCGCATTGTTTCCTCAAGACCAGAGAACGAACATGGCTTTGATCAATCTGCGCTCCCTTGGCGTCACGCTCGGCGCTCCGCTGTTTTCAGACCTCAACCTTTCAATCGAGCCCGGCGACCGCCTGGGCATCGTCGCCGCGAACGGCCGCGGCAAGTCCACACTCCTGCGCGCGATGACGGGCAGCTTCGAGCCGACGTCGGGCGATATCACCCGTTCGCGCGGCCTGCGTGTCGGCTACGTCGAGCAGGACGTGCCGGCGAAGCTTCTGGACGCCACGCTTTACGATGCCGTGCTGCAGGCCCTGCCGCCGGACCAGGCGGAAAGCGAAAGCTGGCGCGTCGACGTGGTGCTGGGCGAACTCGACGTGCCGGACGAACTGCGCCAGGGGCCGCTCTCGAAACTCAGCGGCGGCTGGCAGCGCCTTGCCCTGCTGGCCCGCGTCTGGGTCACCGAGCCCGACATGCTTCTGCTCGACGAGCCGACCAACCACCTCGATCTCGAGAGGATCGGCCAGCTCGAAAGCTGGCTGAATGCACTGCCGCGCGACGTGCCGTTGGTGGTCTGCAGCCACGACCGCGCCTTTCTGGATGCGGTGACGAACCGGACGCTGTTCCTTCGGCCGCAAAACTCGCAAGCCTTTTCGCTGCCCTATAGCCGGGCCCGCGCCGCACTCGACGAGGTCGACGCATCCGAGGAGCGGCGTTTCCAGAAGGACATGAAGATCGCCCAGCAGTTGCGCCGGCAGGCGGCCAAGCTCAACAATATCGGTATCAATTCCGGCAGCGATCTTCTGGTGGTGAAGACCAAGCAGCTCAAGGAGCGTGCCGAGCGCATCGAGGATGGCGCGCGCCCGGCACATCTCGAGCGGTCGGCGGGAACCATAAAACTCGCCAATCGCGGCACGCACGCAAAGGTTCTGGTCACCCTCGGCGATGCCGCGGTCGAGACGCCTGACGGCACGCTGCTGTTCAAGACCGGCAAGCTCTGGATCCGCCAGGGCGACCGCGTCGTGCTCCTGGGTCCCAACGGCACCGGCAAGACGCGCCTCGTAAACATGGTCCGGCAAGCCATCGAGGCACCGGAAAAAGCCGGTGACGCGGTCAAGGCCACGCCGTCCCTGGTGTTGGGCTACGGCGACCAAGGCCTGTCCGACCTCGGCGACGACGACACGCCGCTTGGCGTGCTCACCAGGCGTTTCGAACTTGGCGAGCAGCGCGCCCGCAGCCTGCTGGCCGGCGTGGGCGTTGCCCTCGACATGCAGACGAGCGCGATTGCACGATTGTCTGGCGGGCAGAAGGCGCGGCTGGGCATGCTGGTCCTGAGGCAGACAAATCCCAACTTCTACCTTCTCGACGAACCGACGAACCATCTCGACATCGAGGGCCAGGAGGCGCTGGAAAGCGAGTTGATGGACCATGAAGCCAGCTGCCTGCTGGTCTCCCACGATCGCAGTTTCGTGCGCGCTGTCGGCAACCGCTTCTGGCTGATCGAGAGGCGGCGTCTCATCGAGGTCGACGGGCCGGATGCCTTCTTTGCCGAGGTCGCGGCGAGGCGGGAATGACGCCGTCAGGCGAACCCGAAGACGCTGGCGCCCTGGTCGGCCCGCCCTGCCAGTTCGCGAAAACCGGCGAAGAGCTCGCGGCCAAAACCCTGTTCGTTGGCGGAGAGGTCGGGCGTCCCGAGCGGGCGTCCGGCAAGCTCCTCGTCCGGCACCAGCACCTGGAGCGTGCCGGCGTCGGCGTCGAGCCTGATCAGGTCGCCGTCGTGCAGCCGGCCGAGCGGTCCGCCTTCCAGCGCTTCGGGCGTCACATGGATTGCCGCCGGCACCTTGCCCGACGCGCCCGACATGCGCCCGTCGGTGACGAGCGCCACCTTGTGGCCGCGGTCCTGCAGGACGCCGAGCACGGTAGTCAGCCGGTGCAGCTCCGGCATGCCGTTCGCCTTCGGACCCTGGAAGCGGATCACCGCCACGAAATCGCGGTCGAGCTCGCCGGCCTTGAAGGCGGCGTTGAGGGCTTCCTGGCTGTCGAGCACGACGGCTGGCGCCTCGATCACGCGACGCTCCGGCTTGACCGCCGAGGTCTTGATGATCGCATGGCCGAGATTGCCTGAGAGCACCTTAAGCCCGCCGGTCGGCTGGAAGGCCTTGGGGAAGGGCGCGAGCACCTTCTCGTCGCCGCTCTTTTCCGGCGCCGGTTCGCGCACCACGCCGCCGTCAACGCCGAGCTTCGCCTCGATGGCGTAAGGGCGCAGGCCTTCGCCCCAGACCGTCTGCACGTCCTCGTGCAAAAGCCCGGCGTCGAGCAGTTCGCGGATTAGGAAGCCCATGCCGCCCGCGGCGTGGAAATGGTTCACGGCGGCGAGCCCGTTCGGATAGACGCGGGCGAGCAGCGGCACCGCTTCGGAGATATCCGAAATATCCTGCCAGGTGATCGAGATGCCGGCGGCATGCGCCATGGCGATCAGGTGGATCGTGTGGTTGGTCGAGCCGCCGGTTGCATGCAGGCCGACGATGCCGTTCACCACCGAGCGCTCGTCGATCATCTTGCCGACCGGCGTGTAGGCATTGCCGAGCTGGGTGATCGCCAGCGCGCGCATCGCCGCTTCCTTCGTCAGCGCGTCACGCAACGGCGTGCCGGGATTGATGAAGGAGGCGCCCGGAGTGTGCAGGCCCATGATCTCCATCAGCATCTGGTTGGAGTTCGCCGTGCCGTAGAAGGTGCAGGTGCCCGGCCTGTGATAGGATTTCGACTCGGCTTCGAGCAGTTCGGCACGGCCGACCTTGCCCTCGGCATAGAGCTGGCGGACCTTGGCCTTCTGGTCGTTCGGGATGCCTGAGGTCATCGGCCCGGCGGGGATGAACACCGCAGGCAGATGGCCGAAGGTGAGCGCGGCGATGGCGAGGCCCGGCACGATCTTGTCGCAGACGCCGAGATAGACCGCCGCGTCGAACATGTTGTGCGACAGGCCGATCGCGGTCGCCATGGCGATCACGTCGCGCGAGAAGAGCGACAGTTCCATGCCCGGCTGGCCCTGGGTGACGCCGTCACACATGGCGGGCACGCCGCCCGCCACCTGCGCGATGCCGCCGGCTTCGCTTGCTGCCTGCTTGATCAGTTGCGGATAGGTCTCGAAGGGCTGATGCGCCGAGAGCATGTCGTTGTAGGAGGTGATGATGCCGAGGTTGGGCACCCGGTCGCCGCCGAGCGCGACCTTCTCCTGGGGGCTGCACACCGCGAAGCCGTGCGCGAGGTTGCCGCAGGAAAGTGTCGCGCGGTTGGCTGTCCGTCCAGCCGCTTTTTCGACGCGGTCGAGGTAAAGTTCGCGCGCTGGTCTCGATCGTTCCCGGATTCTCTCCGTGATCGCCTCAATGTCTTTTCTAGCCGTCATCGGTCATCCTTTCCGGCGTGCCGCTGGAAAAGTGGGAGGGCTTCTCCAGCCGACACGCGAATGTCGGGGACCTTGGGAGCAGTCCCCGGAACCGGGCCTATTCGGCCCAGAAAATTTCCACCGGCCGCGGCGACGCATCGATCGCGGCGCGGATCGGCAGCTTCTCGCCTGCCAGCGCACTGTCGAGCACCTGGCGCTTGTCCGGCCCTTCGATGTGCAACGCCAGGAAGCCGGCTTCGACGATCTTGCCGAGCGTCAGCGTCAGCCTGTGTTCCTGAGCCGTGACGGATTCGACAGGCAGAACGAGCTTCGCGGCATCCGCGGCGAGCAATTCGGCGACGTCGGGCGCATCCGGGAAGAACGATGCCGTATGGCCGTCCGGCCCCATGCCGAGGATCGCCACGTCGAGCGGCCAAGGCAGCTTGGCGAGCTCGGCGCGCGCACGGCTCGCGGCTTCATCGCCGTCGTCTGTGCCGTGATAGAGCGGTACGAAGGTGGCAGCCGCGGCCGGCCCCTGCAGGAGCTTGTCGGCCACCAGCTTGGCGTTTGAGCGCGGCTGGTCGGCCGGCACCAGCCGCTCGTCGATGAGCGTCACGATCACCTTCTTCCAATCGATCGCGGCACTGGAAAGTTCCGCGAAGAGAAGTGCCGGCGTCGAGCCGCCCGAGACGGCGATGAAACCGGCCCCGCGTCGGGCGATGGCGTCCGACAGCTTTCCGGCGATCGTCGTGGCCAGCGTCTTTGCCAGTTCCGCCCGGCTCGGGAAGACATGCAACTCGTAGGACAGCGCCATTCCTCAAGCGCTCTCGTGCCATGTACGGCCATCGCGCTCGATCAGCGCGATCGATGCCGACGGTCCCCATGTCCCGGCGGTGTAGCCCTGCACTTCCTGCCGGGCGTCGGCCCAGGCGTCGAGGATGGGGCCGACCCACATCCACGCGGCCTCCACCTCGTCGCGGCGCATGAACAGCGTCTGGTTACCGCGGATCACGTCCATGATGAGCCGCTCGTAGGCGTCGGGCGAGCGCCCGCTGAACGTGTCGGCGAATATCATGTCGAGTGGCAGCTGCCTGAGCCGCATGCCGCCCGGCCCCGGATCCTTGATCATGATGTAGATCTTGACGCTCTCGTCCGGCTGCAGGCGGATCACGAGCTGGTTGGGCAGCATGTTGCCCGCGCCGTCGCCGAAGATGTTGTAGGGCACCGGCTTGAAATCGATGACGATCTCCGAGACGCGGGTCGTCAGCCGCTTGCCCGTGCGGATATAGAACGGCACGCCCGCCCAGCGCCAGTTGTCGATCTCGGCCTTGATCGCCACGAACGTTTCCGTCGTGCTGTCCGGCTTGCCGAGTTCCTCGAGATAGCCCTTGACCGGGCCGCCGGCCGACGCGCCGGCGCGATACTGGCCGCGCACCGTCTTCTTGGGCGCTTCCTGCCCGTTGATGCGCTTCAACGAGCGCAGCACCTTCTGCTTTTCGTCGCGTACGGCGTTGGCCTCCACCGCGGATGACGGCGTCTACATGGCGACGAGGCAGAGCAATTGCAGGATGTGGTTCAGCACCATATCGCGCAGCGCGCCGGCCGTGTCGTAGTAGGTGACGCGATCCTCCAGACCGACGGTCTCCGCCACGGTGATCTGAACGTGGTCGATATGGGCGGAATTCCACACCGGCTCGAAAAGCGCGTTGGCGAAGCGGATCGCCATCAGGTTCTGCACCGTCTCCTTGCCGAGATAGTGGTCGATGCGGAAGATCTGGTGCTCGCCGAACACGCTGCCGATCTGGTCGTTGAGCTGCCTGGCGGAGTCGAGATCGCGGCCGATCGGCTTTTCGACCACGATGCGGGAGTTCTCGGTGATGACGTCGTGCTTCTTGAGCTCCGCCGCGATGCTGCCGAACAGGGCCGGGGTCACCGCGAGATAGAAGGCGCGGATCGACTTGCTGTTGCCGATTGCCTTCTTGAGTTCGTCGAAGCCGGCGCCCGAGGTCGCGTCGGCCGGGACATAGCTCAGCCGCTTGACGAATTTATCGACCTGCTCCTTGTCTAGATATTCCTTGGCGACGTGTTCGTTCAGCGCCTTTCGTGCAAACTCCTGGAACTGCTTGTCCGTCAGCTTGGAACGCGACGTGCCGATGATGCGGGTCGGTTCGGAGAACTGCTGGTCGAGCTGGCGATGGTAGAGGGCGGGCAAGAGCTTGCGCTCGGAGAGGTCGCCGGTGCCTCCGAAAATGATCAGGTCGAACGGGTCGACGGGAATGATCTGGCTTGTCATCTCTTGTCCACTTCATGCCGCAACGCAGCAAATTAATCTAATCGATTTAATTCCGCTAGTACCACTTGTAGCGCCAAGGTGTCACATGGTTGGGCCAGCCACTGGCTCCCCGCGGTTTGCGGTGGCACCATAGAGCGTCCCCATGACAGAATTCAAAGGGAGAATCGGCAATGGGTGCGCATCTTTCGACCGAAATCGCCGAAGGCCGCGCCTTCATGCAGGTCGTCGACGGAAATCCCGTCGATTCCTTGTCTGGCGAACGCATCGACGTCATCTGCCCGTCGGACGGCAAGGCGTTCGCCTCCATTCCGGCCTCCGGCAATGCCGATGTCGACCGGGCGGTGAAGGCCGCGCGGCACGCCTTTGACGAAGGGCCATGGGCGAAGATGTCTGCAGTCGAGCGCGGGCGACTGCTGAGCAGGCTTTTCCGCCTGGTCGAAGAGAATGGCGACGAACTCGCCGCCCTCGAATCGCGCGACACCGGCAAGCCGCTCCGTCAGGGCAAGGCGGATGTCGCGGCGGTGATGCGCTACTACGAATTCTACGGCGGCGCCGGCGACAAGATCCACGGCGACACTATCCCGTTCCTCGACGGTTACACCGCGCTCACTTTGCGCGAGCCGCACGGTGTCGTCGCCGGCATCTTGCCGTGGAATTATCCGCTGCAGATCTTGGCGCGGGTCGCGGGCGCTGCACTCGCCATGGGCAACACACTGGTGGTGAAGCCCGCAGAGGACGCCTCGCTGACGACGATCCGCATCGCCGAGCTGGCGCTGGAGGCAGGCTTTCCGGCCGGGGTCTTCAACGTGATCACCGGCTATGGTCGCGAGGCGGGAGCGGCGCTGTCCGCTCATCCCGGCGTCGACTACGTCACCTTTACCGGCTCGCCGCCGACCGGCACCGCGATCCAGCAGGCGGCCGCGATCAACAATCGCGGCGTCACCATGGAGCTCGGCGGCAAGTCGCCGCAGATC
>JAEYXI010000048.1 GCA_023428515.1 Pseudomonadota bacterium
ATCCCTCCCCGCAAGGGGAGGGAGGAAGGCGCAGAGCCTCAGTCGGCAGCAGCGATGATCTCGGCGAAGCGCTTCTGCGCGTCCTCGGGCGTCATGCTCGTCGAGCTGAAGAACTGGGTCATCAGGTCGTTCATCTGCTGGGTCGTGTCGGGGCTGATCAGCTCGACCGTCCACTGCAAGGTCTTGCCGGCGGCGAGGATCTCGAGGCCCGTCTTCATGCAGTCGTTGGCGGCAGCGAGGTCGACGTCGCCGCGCACCGGCAGCGAGCCCTTCTTGAGGTTGAAGGCGACCTGCGTCTCGGGCGACAGCATCACATGGGCGAGCGTCTCCTGAGCGGCGCTGATCTCGGCATTGTCGACCTTCGGGAAGTAGAAGGCGTCGCCGCCGGTGGCGATCACGGCGTTGAGGCCGAGGCCGGGCAGGCAGGTGTAATCCTTGCCGGCGACCTGGTTGGCCACCTGGAACTCGCCTTGCGCCCAGTCGCCCATGATCTGGCCGCCGGCCTGGCCGTTGATGACCATGGCGGTCGCTTCGTTCCAGTTCTGGACGTTAGACTTCTCCGACATCTTGCGGGCGTCGTCGGCCGCCTTGAACACTTTCGCGATCTCGGGGCCGCCGGCCACCGTCTCGTCCTTGTCCTTGTAGACCTTGAGGAAGGTCTCGGGCCCGACGATCGCCGCCATCAACACGTTGAAGGCGCCGGATTGCTGCCAGGCCTGCTTGCCCATCGCCATCGGAACCTTGCCAGCCTTCTCGAGCGCCGGAGCGGCGGCGACGAACTCGTCCCAGGTCTTCGGCACCGGCACGCCGGCGTCCTCGAAGGCCTTGTTGGAGAGCCAGATCCACTGCCAGGAGTGGATGTTGACCGGCACGCAGTAGATCTTGCCGTCGAGCGTGCAGTTCTCGAGCAGGGTCGGCGGGTTGATCAGCTTCGCCCAGCTCTCCTTGGTGGCGAGATCGGTGAGGTCGCGCATCAGCCCTTCCAGCACCAGCTCCTCGGCCTGGCGGCCGTGGTTGAATTGGGTGGCGCCCATCGGATCGCCGCCGGTGATGCGGGAAATCATGATCGGCCGCGCCGTATCGCCGGAACCAGCAATGGCGCCGTCGACCCATTTGTTGCCGGTTGCGTCGAAGGCCTTGGCGAATTCGGCGACCGCCGCGGATTCGCCGCCCGACGTCCACCAGTGCGTCACTTCGAGGTCGGTGGCGACCGCCGGAGCGGCGAAGGGCAGCACGACTGCCGCGGCGAGAGCAGCGGTCAAAAGCTTATAACGCATGGAGTTCCTCCCGAAATCTGAAACGTTACAGGTCGGCAAGATACGGAAGGCGCCCGTGATGTGCAATGCTCCTTAAGACGGAAAATGGCAGATTTTTCCGGAAGTCGAATTTATTGGTCCGGAGAAATCCATTCCAGGGCGACGCGACGGACCCGCGTGCGTCGCAGCAAATCCTGCTCTTCCAGCCGCTAATTGCCTGATTTTTAAAGTACTGCAGTGCGGGACGGCCCCGCTTCGGTATCCGGCTTGCTACGGCATGGAGCCTCGACAGGCTGGCAGGAGAAGTCACCACAAACGGTGAATACTGTAACGTTACAGCTTGCGGTGCAGTCGTTTCGCGGCATAGAATGGCTGTGGTTGCCGTTGCGTCCGGAATGCGCGATCTGTAGGCGGGGCCATGGACAAGCCAAACGACAACGGGCCGAACAGTGAACATCATCAAGGGCGGAGCGGCAGACAGGGCGCTCCCGCGGAGGCCGGACGTCCGACGCTGAAGACCATCGCCTTCATGACCGGGCTCGGCGTCACCACCGTGTCGCGCGCGCTGAAGGATGCGCCCGAGATCGGCGAGGAGACCCGCCGCCGCGTCCAGCTCGTCGCGCGCCAGGTCGGCTATCGGCCGAACCGCGCCGGCGTGCGCCTGAGGACTGGCAAGACCAACGTTATCAGCCTCGTGCTCAACACCGAGGAGCAGATCGGCGGCTTCGTCTCGGACATGATCTACGGCATCTCGGAGCATCTGGCGCAGACGCCCTATCACCTGATCGTCACGCCCTATTCGCGCAACAACGATCCGCTGGAGCCGGTGCGCTACGTCGTCGAGACGGGTTCGGCCGACGGCATCATCATCTCGCGCACCGAGCCGGACGACAAGCGCGTGCGCTACATGCTGGAGCACGGCTTTCCCTTCGCGACGCATGGGCGCACCGAGGTCGGCACCGAGCATGCCTATCACGACTTCGACAACTACGCCTTCTCCCAGGAGGCGGTGAAGAAGCTGGTCGGGCTGGGGCGCAGGCGCCTGGCGCTGCTGGCGCCGCCGTCGGCGCTCTCCTACCACCACCACATGCGCGCCGGCTTCCTCGACGCGATGGGCGAGATGGGGCTTGCCGAGATCCCGTTCAACACGGTGACGGTCGACCATTCCATCGAGCAGATCCGCGCCCGCACGCTGCAGCTCATGCAGCGCGCCAACCGGCCGGACGGCATCGTCAGCGGCGCCGGCGGCGCGACCTTCGCCATGGTCGCCGGCATCGAGGATGCCGGGCTGAAGGTCGGAGCCGACCTCGACATCGTGTCGAAGCAGTCAGCCAAGCTGCTGCACCTCTTCCGGCCTGAGCTCCACGTCGTCAACGAGGACGTCAGGCTCGCCGGACGCGAGCTCGCCCGCTCGGTGATCGCGCTGATCGACGGCCAGCCCGCCGCTTCGCTGCAGAGCCTGAGCTCGCCCGGACCGGTGCTGGCGCGTGGGGAATAGACATAGAGGCCGTCACTGCCGGCTTGACTCGACGTGGGCTCTGGCTGAGATGTTGCCCATGGTCGAACAGGACACCCACATTGTCGCCCGGTTGGCCGGCATCCCAAAGGCGGGATGCCGGGGTGTCGACAACGCGGCCTGAACACGCGGAACGCCGACCTCGGCCTCGCCCCTCGCGGACGAGGTTTGACCGGCTTGGAACGTGCCTCGTCCTCCCTTGATGAGAGAGATGAACATGGCACAGAATATCTACGACAATCCCGACTTCTTCACCGGCTACAGCCAATTGCCCCGGCAGGTGCAAGGGCTGCCCGGCGCGCCTGAATGGCCGGCGATCCGAGCCATGCTGCCGCCGCTCGCCGGCACGCGCGTCGTCGATCTCGGTTGCGGCTTCGGCTGGGCTTCGCGCTGGATGCGCGAACAGGGCGCGGCGTCGGTGCTCGGCATCGACCTGTCTCAGAACATGATCGCCCGCGCCAGGGCCGACACCGCCGATCCGGCCGTCGAATACCGGATCGCCGATCTAGAGTCGCTGGAATTGCCGGAAGGCGCCTTCGACCTCGCCTACAGCGCCCTTGCCTTTCACTACGTGCAGGATTTTGAGCGCCTGATGCGCGTGATCCACAAGGCGCTGGCGGCGAACGGCAATCTCGTCTTCACCATCGAGCATCCGGTCTTCATGGCGGCGACGCATCCGCACTGGATCGTGGATGACGTGGGACGCAAGAGCTGGCCGGTGAACGGGTACTCGATCGAAGGCGAGCGCCGGACCGACTGGTTCGCCAAGGGTGTGCTGAAATACCACCGGACGCTCGGCACGACGCTCAACGCCTTGATCGACGCAGGTTTCCAGCTTCATCGCGTCGAGGAGTTCGCGCCGACGCGCGAGCAGATCGGAGAGATGCCCGCATTGGCCGAGGAGCTGGAGCGGCCGATGATGTTGCTGGTTTCGGCACGAAAGCCGTAGACGCCTTAAGGGCGCTGGTCAGTATCAGCGATACCCGGCTGGAACACTATCTCCGGCCGGGTATCGGGCAGATTCAGGCCGGGCCGACGATGCCCCAGGTGACGCCGAAGGGATCCTTCAGCTGGCCATATTTGTCGCCCCAGAAGGCGACTTCCAGCGGCAGGGTCGCCTCGGCGCCGGCATCGACCGCGCGCTTCCACCAGGCATCGGCGTCATCGACGACGAGATGCAGGCCGATGTGCTTCGGCGGCTCGTTTGGAGTGCCGTGCTCGGGGAACGGATCGTTGAACATCATCGACCCGCCATTGATCTCTACATGCACATGCATGGAGCGTCCGTCAGGCGTCTCGCGGCGATCGATGAGCTTTGCGCCGAACGCCTTCTCGTAGAAGGCGGTCGCCGCCTTGGAGTCGCTCACGGTGAAATAGGCGATCACGCCCGGAATGGACGGGCTCTTCTTCTCTGCCATCGGTTCTTCCTTTCCTGTCGATGCTTTGCTGTCAGATCGTCTTCAGGAGCTCGGCGAGCTGGTCGGCGCATTGGCCCCAGCCCTCGTGGAAACCCATCTTCTCGTGGGCCTCGCGGTCCTCGACGGTCCAGTGGCGGGCGCGCGCCGTGTAGCGCGTCCTGCCGTCGCCGAGATCCTCGAAGGTGACGATCGCGGTCATGAACGGCTTTTCCGACGGCTGCCACGCTTCGGTGAATGCGTCTGTCATGACCAGCTTCTCGTTCTCGACCACTTCGAGGAAGACGCCGGGATTCGGATAGTCCTTGCCATCGGGGTCGCGCATCACGACCAGGCTGGAGCCGCCGGGCCTCACGTCCAGCGACACGCCGGAAATCGTCCAGGGGCGCGGCACGAACCACTGCTTCAAGAGCGCCGGCTCGGTCCAGGCGCGGTAGACCTTCTCGCGCGGTGCATCGAAGATGCGCTCCAGCACGAGCTCGCGCTCCCCAGGGAATTCGGCGCTGATCTGGGCTTGGGCGTTCATCATGTCCTCCTGACAACAGCCTCCATTTGGGGGCTTCATGTTCCTATGACGATTGGCCTTCGGCCATTTCGACACGGACTGACAAATTTTTTCAGGAGACTGTCAGGAGGCCTTGCCTGATGCCTGACCTTTCGGGGTCTCGGCGGCCAGCCGATCGAGATGCATGCGTATATGAGCCGCCTCGGCAGCGGAATTGGCGAGCGAGATGGCGCGGTCGAAGGCGGCGCGCGCCTCCGCATGGCGGCCGAGCTGCATCAGGAGCCCGCCTTTGACGCCGAAGAAATGGAAATAGCCTGAAAGCTTCGGCGCCAGCGGCTCGATCATGTCGAGTGCTTCCTGGGCTCCACGAGCCTTGGAGACCGCGACGGCGCGGTTGAGCGTGATGACGGGGGAAGGCTGCATCGCCTCCAGTCCCTGGTAGAGCAGGTCGATCTGCTGCCAGTCCGTGTCCTCCGGCTTTTTGGCACGGGCATGCAGCGCAGCGATCGCCGCCTGGATCTGGTAGGGGCCGGAGCGGCGGTGTCGCATCGCCTTGTCGATCAGCGCCAGCCCCTCGGCGATCCTCTTGGCGTTCCATTTCGTGCGATCCTGGTCGTCGAGCAGCACGACCATGCCGTCAGCATCGAACCGTGCCGGGGCGCGCGCGTGTTGGAGGAGCAGCAGCGCGGTCAGCCCCATGATCTCGGGCTCGGATGGGAAGATGCGCAGCAGGAGGCGCGCCAGCCGTATCGCCTCGTCGCAGAGCGGAATGCGCATCGGCACGTCGCCGCCGCTCGCCGAATAGCCCTCGTTGAAGACGAGATAGACCATGGCCGCCACAGCCGCGAGCCGTTCTGAACGCTCGACCGGCCCGGGCGCCTCGAACGGCACGGAAGCGTCGGCGATCCTCGCCTTGGCACGCGTGATGCGCTGCTCCATTGCGCTTTCCGAGACGAGGAAGGCGCGGGCGATCTGCCTGACCGAGAGGCCCGACACGATGCGCAACGCAACCGCGATCTGCTGCGTCGCCGGCAGGTCCGGATGGCAGCAGATGAACAGCAGCCGCAATATGTCGTCGCGATAGTCGGCGCTGTCGAGCCGCTCGGCAATGTCGGTTTCGGCATCCCCAAGGTCCGACAGCACCCGCTCGTCGGGCAGCGGGTCGTTCTTGGCGTTGCGGCGGACCGCGTCGATCGCCGTGTTGCGGCCGACGAAGATGAGCCAGGCGGTGGGATCGCGCGGCGGGCCGTTCTCGGGCCAGTTCTTCAGCGCGCGCAGGCAAGCTTCCTGGAAAGCCTCTTCGGCCGTGTCGAGGTCGCGGAAGTAGCGCAGCAACGCTGCCACCGCCTGCGGCCTCGCCGAGGTGAGAAGGGGAGCTATCCAGGCAATGTCGGTCATATCGTTGGCGCAACCGGGCTGAACACCCCGACGGGGCGTATTTCATAGGAGCCGCCGCTCGGATTGGCGTCGGACAATTCCTTGGCGAAGGCGACCGCCTCCTCGAGATCGTCGGCCTCGATCGTGTAGAAACCGAGCAATTGCTCCTTGGTTTCGGCGAAGGGGCCGTCGAGGACCAGCGACTCGTTCTTCACCTTGCGCAGCGTCGTGGCGGCGGTGGTCGGCAGCAGCCGGGCTACGGGGCCGAGCTTGCCGGCCTTGGCGTATTTCTCCTGGACGACGAAGAGGTTCCGCATGACCTCCTCGTCCTGCTCCTTGGTCCAGGAGCAGACGGCGTCTTCGGAGGCGTAGCAGAGCACGGCATAGAGCATTTCGGGTTCTCCTTCATCGAGGACGAAAGAGTTAGGGCAATGCCGACATGGCGTCGACAATAAATCGGCTGCCGACAAGGGCGCGGCAACAATGGATTGCCGCGCCGATACCGCTCCTGCTAATGCGCGGCATGCCGCCGCTTCCCACCCTTCCCGTCACCGAGGTGCTGCCCGAACTGGCGCAGGCGCTCGACACGGGCCGCAGCGCCGTGCTCGTCGCACCGCCCGGCGCGGGCATGACGACGCTGGTGCCGCTCGCCCTGCTCGACGCGCCGTGGGCGACGAGCGGCCGGATCGTGCTGCTGGAACCGCGCCGGCTTGCAGCCCGCGCGGCGGCGCGGCGCATGGCGTCCCTGCTCGGCGAGGAAACAGGCGCGACGGTCGGCTACGCCATGCGCATGGAGAGCCGGATGTCGGCGAGGACGCGCATCATGGTCGTGACCGAAGGCGTGCTGGCGCGCATGATCCTCGACGATCCCGAACTCCCTGATGTCTCGGCGGTGCTGTTCGACGAATTCCACGAGCGCTCGCTCGACGGCGATTTCGGCCTGGCGCTGGCGCTCGACGTGCAGGGCGCGCTGCGGCCGGACCTCAGACTGCTCGTCATGTCGGCGACGCTCGACGGCGCGCGCGTCGCAAGGTTGCTCGACGGCGCACCTGTCATCGAGAGCGCAGGGCGCAGCTTTCCGGTCGACATCCGCTACGACGAGCGCTCGGCCGGAACGCCGATCGAGGACGCGATGGCGAAGGCGATCCGCGAGGCGGTGGCGACGGAGACGGGCAGCGTGCTCGCCTTCCTGCCCGGCCAGCGCGAGATCGAGCGCACCGCCGAGCGGCTGGAGGGCCGCCTCGGCCCCGACGTGGATGTCATGCCGCTCTACGGCCAGCTCGACGCCCGCGCGCAGGATGCCGCCATCCGCCCGTCGCCCGACGGTCGCCGCAAGGTGGTGC
>JAEYXI010000060.1 GCA_023428515.1 Pseudomonadota bacterium
TGCGGAACCTGGAAGAAATCACGGCGCTGGCGAAACAGAAGCTGGCTCGCCTCCACATGCACGGACAGCAGCCGCGACATGGAGAGGTAAATGCGCCTGACTTCATCGAGGTCGATCGGGTCGTTCAGCGAGGAGAGCCGCTGGACTTCCTCATGCGTCAGCGTCAGCGACGCGCCGGCAGCGAATTCCGCCCACCGCTCCGCCGCGTAGAAGCGGTAGGGCGAGTATTTTTCCGTCGCGACCAGCTGATCCATCGAGGCTCCCGTCAGCCCGGCCCGCCGCGCGAGGCCTTTTCGGCAACGCCCGACTGCGCCGTCCGCCGCTCGAGCTCGGCGACCACCTCCGAGAGAGGTACGCCGGCGAGCGCCAGCACCACCAGCCAATGATAGAGGAGATCGGCGCTCTCTGAAACGAGCGCCTGCCTGTCGCCGCCGACCGCCGCGATCACGGTCTCGACGGCTTCCTCGCCGAATTTCTTGGCGGCGCGATCCATGCCGCCGGCGAAAAGCTTAGCCGTCCAGGACCCGGAATCACCGGATTTACCGCGTTCGGCGACGATTTTTTCCAGATCGGCCAGTGAGAATTCCCTCATGGGAGGCCGTTTATTGCCCAAGGGCCGCGGAGTCCAGCCGCATCGGCAGTCCCGCGCCGGCCATGTGCGCCTTGGCTTCGGCGATGGAATAGGTGCCGAAGTGGAAGATCGAGGCGGCAAGCACAGCCGTCGCATGCCCGTCGCGCACGCCTTCGACGAGATGGTCGAGATTGCCGACGCCGCCCGACGCGATGACAGGCGCACGCACCGCGTCGGCCACGGCGCGGGTCAGTGCAATGTCGTAGCCGGCTTTCGTCCCGTCGCGGTCCATCGAGGTCAGCAGGATTTCGCCGGCGCCGAGATCGACGACCTTCCGCGCGAATTCTACGGCATCGATGCCGGTCTTCTCGCGGCCACCATGGGTGAAAATCTCCCAGCGGTCGGCCTCGCCGTCAATCGAAACCTTCTTGGCGTCGATCGCCACCACGATGCACTGGTTGCCGAACTTGTCGGCGGCCTCGGCTACGAAATCCGGATTTTTCACCGCGGCCGTGTTGATCGAGACCTTGTCCGCGCCTGCAAGCAGCAGCTTCCTGATGTCCGCCACCTGCCGCACGCCGCCGCCGACGGTCAGCGGCATGAAGCAGCGCTCCGCCGTGCGCGCGACGACGTCGAAGATCGTCTCGCGATTGTCCGAGGAAGCCGTGATGTCGAGGAAGCAGAGTTCGTCAGCGCCGGCCGCGTCATAGGCGGTCGCCGCCTCGACAGGGTCGCCGGCGTCGACCAGGTCGACGAAGTTGACGCCCTTGACGACGCGGCCGTCCTTGACGTCCAGGCAGGGGATGACGCGGGCTTTGAGCATCAGATCCGCTCCTGCGCCGCCAGGAAATCGACGATCAGCCTGCCGACGGCCGGCGGCACCTCGCCTTTCGCGTCGAAGGCGGGATCATAGGCCGACAGCGTCAGTCCGACGATCGGCACCGAACGCGCCATGCAGGCGGCGGCCTCACGCACCGCGTCGGCCTGTGGCCCGCCGGGCTCGGCATAACGATTGACCTGCAGCTCGTCGGGATCGTGCACGTCGAGATCGATGTGGAGATGCGTGCGTCGCGCGCCGGTATCCTTCAGTGCGACAACCCTGTCGGCCGCTTCGTCCACCTCGGCGCGGATGACAGGCAGCTGCTCGAGCAGCGCCTTCTCGTCCGGATCGAGGTCGCGGGCATCGACCAGCATGCATTTCGCGGGATCGATCGGCTCGAAGCCGGGGATTGCGTTGGCCATCGGCCGCCAGCAGAGACCGAGCGCGGTAGCGAGCGCCATGCCGTCAAGGAAGCCGTAGGGCGATGTCTCGGGCGTGTTGATATCGCCGTGCTGGTCGAACCAGATGATCGAATCCGCCTTCTCGCCGGCGACCGCGCCGCATGTCGTCAGGCAGTTGCCCGACAGCACGACCGGGAATCGGCCCTCGGCCTCGCTTCCGGCAACCTTCTCCGCCACCGCCTTGCAGACGGCGAAACCGGTGGCAATCTCGCGGTCGTCGAGACCTTTGATCTTGCCGATCTCCTCGACCTCGACGTCGTGGCCGGAGAGCGTCAGCATCTCCACCAGTCCGCCGGCGAGCAGCGCGTCCGGCCCCTTGCCGAAACCTTCGTGCCGGCGCCCGCTGTCGTAGGGCGCCACAATGAGGGAGAGTTTCAATTCAGCTCAATCCGTGTTGGTCTCACGCAGGATCGCCAGCGCCTCGGCGGGGTCGATCCTGCCATCATATAGTGCGCGCCCCGAGATTGCGCCCTCCAGCTTGCTCGCGTCGGGCCTGGTCATGCGCCTGATGTCGTCGAGCGAGGCCAGCCCGCCCGAGGCAATCACCGGAATGGACACCGCTTCGGCCAGTGCGATGGTGGAATCCCAGTTGATGCCGGTCAGCACCCCGTCGCGGTCGATGTCGGTGTAGATGACGGCCGCGACGCCCGCGCCCTCGAACTTTTTCGCCAGTTCGACGACGCCGAGGCTCGACGCCTCAGCCCAACCCTCGACCGCGACCTTGCCGCCGCGCGCGTCGATGCCGACGGCGATCTTGCCCGGGAACTTCTTGCAGGCTTCCTTCACAAGCGTCGGCTCACGCACCGCCACGGTGCCCAGGATCACCCGCGCCAGCCCGCGGTCCAGCCAGTCCTCGATCTGGTCAAGCGTACGGATGCCGCCGCCGAGCTGCACCGGGTTCTTCGTCGCCTTGAGAATCGCGCCGACCGCAGCGCTGTTGACGCTCTTGCCCTCGAAGGCGCCGTTGAGGTCGACCACATGCAGCCAGCTGAACCCCTGGTCTTCAAAGGCCTTCGCCTGGGCTGCCGGGTCTTCGTTGTAGACGGTGGCCGTATCCATGTCGCCGAGTTTCAGGCGCACGCATTTGCCGTCCTTGAGATCGATTGCCGGGAAGAGGATCACCGCCTCACGCCCCTTCCACGATGGCGAAATGCGCGTTGGAGAATTTTCGGCGTAGCTTCAGCGCCGCCTGGTATTCCGGCGAATGGAAGCAGTCGAGCGCGGTCCGATAGCTGTCGAACTCGATCACCACTAGCCGCGCCGCGGCCGGCCCCTCGAGTACCTCGCCCTGACCGCCACGCACCAGGAACTTCGCGCCGTATTTGTCGAAGGCCGCCTTGTTGGCCGCGATGTATTGCGGATAATTCTCGGGGTCGGTGACATCGACCATCGCCATCCAGTAGCCTTTTTTCACGGCGGCCTCCTCTCGCGAACTGTCCCTGCGTTTCTCATAGCGGATGTTGTGTCGTTCGGCTGCGCCCACCGCGACCCAGCCGCGCCTGCGATAGAAGCCGTGCGCGCGGATGTCCTGTTCCTCGCCGGTGTTCAGCCAGATC
>JAEYXI010000087.1 GCA_023428515.1 Pseudomonadota bacterium
GTACTGCTTCAAAAGGACTGAAAGTTCCCGATTTGCTTTTAGACCGTTGTCCGTTAGGTTGGCAGAGCCGACGAGCGCGTTATCGTCGATGACATAGAGCTTTGTGTGAAACTTGGCGTCGGTGAAATAGCGCGTTTTAACCCGCGGATTATCGAGAGCATGCTGTAGGGCTTCTGGCGTGGTGATCGGCGAAAACCTTACTATCAGCCGGACATCGCATCCCTTGTCAGTCAAAGCCTTGATGGGGTCATTTGTCGTGAAAAAGGGTGCAGCTAGCAGCGCCAGTCTCGGGTAGTTGCCTGCGTTCAGAAAAAAATTGATTGTGAAGCCTGTTGCGCCAGTGTTCGCGTACAATTCTGAAAGCGCCATTGCAGATACAAGCTCCATAGTGCGTAGCGTCGCCGCCAATCTACTTAAACACCCTGGACGATGGAAAGTCGTTCTATCGCCGCGCACGTCGTGTCGAGTGGCACTACATCGCGCCCGGAAGGCCGATGCAGAACGGCTATGTCGAATCCTTCAACGGCCGCATGCGCGATGAGCTACTGAACGAGAGCCTCTTCTTCGGCATAGACCATGCGCGCAGCGCCATCACCGAATGGAAGGAAGATATCAACACCGCGAGGCCGCATTCCTCGCTCGGCTACCAGACCCCGGTGGCCTTCGCCGAGATACTCACCGCAACCGGCACCGACGCTTCGCGCCTCGAATACATTATGTGGACCAATTGCCTTTCCAGCGAGGGAATTTTGGAAGAATGCTGCCGTCGTCTCCCTGGCCGTGCTGATGGCTCTGACTTTTGGCGGCAGCAGCCACTTCGAAACGGCAACGATAAGGATTGGAATTAACGTCTGCTTACGGGCAGAAATTTGGCGGCGTTTAATGTCTGAAATGGGGTCGTTTGCCGACTGGCGGCTTTCAAATTTAGAGCGGACTCTGATTCAGACGCTGCATGAACCGATACGACCTGAGCGACTCCAAATGACTTGGGGTCGAGCCACTGTTGCCCACCGCCGCAAGGAGTGCCGCGCGTCGACGCCAAAGGCAGGCCGATCAAGCGATGCTCACGCTAGGTCAGACGAGCAATATTGCCTCCGCAGCGGAATTGATCTTGGAAATTGCCGGAGGGTGCTATTTTGCTCGCAGGCAAGAGCCATTGATGCCAACGTCTGCGCAACACTAGGTGCCTATAAAATTCAGCGACAGCAGGCGTGCATTGGGAAACTGATCGGCGACCCAAGCGGGCGTTGAGGAAACTGTCGTTTGCACCAGCCCGTAGTCGCGGCCAAAGCGACGGCGGAGGTAGCCAGCGAAATCGGCTTGGGGGTCGAGCGGAGTCAGCGCGAACCACTCACTGCCGGTTTGGGCGTGCCTTTCCACCCAGCCCTGCCAAGCGGCCGGACTCCGATGACGAGTGTGTACCTTGGTATGACAGGTCCGGCACACAACGCACATCGACCACATGTCGAAATAGTTTTCGGAGTGGTATGCCCCGGGGACCTTCCGGCATATGGAGCAAACGCTCGGTGGAGGCATCAGGCCGCCCTTGCGGAGCCAGTCCTGCACCTGTGAGCCACGCCTTCTCTCGACGCCAGTAAAGCCGAGGTAGGCTTTGTTCACAGGATAGAGCAGCGGGGGCTTTAGGCTTGCCGGCATGGAACCGGGCGGCCGAGGTAGAGGCGATATTTTCGGGAGGCTGGCAAACAGACGATCAAAGGCCTCCGTCAGCGTTTTTCTGCCCGATGCGGTGCGGGAATTTGCAACGGGTTGCAAACGTGGCTCTTCAAACATTAGCGGGACTCTGCCGATCGAGCACGCGATAGACAGAGCTACGCCCGATCCCCAAGCGCCTCGCGATTTCCATCGGACCGACGCCAGACTTATGCAGGTCAAGAACTTCCCGGCTCTTGGCCCGAGCCGTCGGCGCTCTGCCCTTGTATTTCCCCTCGCCCTTCGCCTTCGCGATACCCTCGCGTTGACGCTCTAGCATCAATTCACGTTCGAACTGCGCGATTGCGCCAAGCACCGTTAGGATCAACTTGCCATTTGCAGATTGGGTATCGAGTTCGGGATTGGCAAGGAAGCGCAAAGCAACACCTTTCGTCCGTAGCTCCTCTGTGACGCGAAGCAGGTCCGCCGTTGATCGCGCCAGCCGGTCAAGCTTCGTAACAACGAGCGTGTCTCCCTCTCGAAGATACTCCATCGCGCGCTTTAGTTCAGGGCGGTCGACCGCGACAGACGACAATTGCTCTTGGAAAAGCTTCGCGCATCCCGCCGCCTTGAGGTCACGCAGTTGCGCCTCTAGTCCGGCCTTCTGATCAGTTGTTGAAGTCCGCGCGTAGCCAACGACCACACCCATAGCTTTTGCCCTCCATGTGCCAATAGGCTCTTAGAGAGCTTGGCACGGATGTGCCAAAAAGCAAGGTGGGACTTGTGTGGAACACGGAACTTTCTCCCGAAGCATGTTTCACTCGGGCCTACTCTATTGAGACGCAGCCGATTGACACGGTACGTAGGGGAGATTTCGCTGAACAATGGCATTGGGCACGAAACACGCGCTGCTTGCGCTATTTTGCGGTCTCATAGATTTCCATAAGCTTCGAGTGGAGAACTTCACCGTAAACCGCCGCTTGTCCGATGGAGAACTTTAAGCGGTCCGCATGTTCGCTGGAAATGAGTTGACCAACTTCCTTGTCGTCGTAGGACCAACGGATTAGTTCGATGTTACTGTTGGCAGTGTCCAGCGTATTGGCGAGTGTGCCGTAGTTCGAAAGAAAATCCTTGTCGAACAAAGACAAATCATCTGAACCCCATTGCTGCATCCCTGCCCCCGGCAGGCGCCAACTCTTGACCACTTGGGCGTAGACCGGCTCTTGCAATATTTCGGAGTAGGTTCGGACTGCAGCCCGTACATCAGCAAGTTCTGATGCCATAACAATAGCAAATGCAAGCTGCCGCCGCTGATCGATCCCGGCCCTAATTTCGTCTTCGC
>JAEYXI010000146.1 GCA_023428515.1 Pseudomonadota bacterium
CAAGGGGGAGGGTTGGCGCTAGCTCGACTTCGGCTCCGCGTCGTTGATCTCGACGGTGAAGGAGCCGTCCTTGATAGCCTTCTCCTTCTCGGCGACCTTTGCCATCACGTCGGCGGGGACCTTGCCCTCGAAGGTGCCGAGCGGTGCCAGCGAACAGCCGCCATGCTTCATGAAGGAATAGACGCCGTAGTCGGCGGCCTTGAAGGTGCCGGCCTTCACTTCAGCGATCGCCTTGTCGAGCGTCGGCTCGAAATGCCAGAGTGCCGAGGCGACGACCGTCTCGGGATAATCGGCCTGGGTGTCGATGACGTTGCCGATGGCGAGCACGCCCTTCTCCTTGGCCGCGTCGGAGACGCCGAAACGCTCCGCATATATGATGTCGGCGCCGCCATCGATCTGCGCGAAGGCCGTCTCCTTGGCCTTGGGCGGATCGAACCAGGAGCCGATGAAGGCGACCTGGAACTTCGCGTCCGGCGCGGTCTCCTTCACGCCGGCCATGAAGGCGTGCATGAGGCGGTTGACCTCCGGGATCGGGAAACCGCCGACCATGCCGATGTTCTTCGACTTGGTCATGGCGCCGGCGATGATGCCGGTGAGGTAGGATGCGTCCTGGATGTAGTTGTCGAAGACGGAAAAATTCGGGTTCTTGTCGTCCGGCTTGAAGGACGAACCCATGAGGAAGGCCGTCTCGGGATAGTCGGCGGCGACGGTCCGCGCGGCTTCCTCGACGCCGAACACCTCGCCGAGGATCAGCTTGTTGCCGGCCTCGGCATATTCGCGCATGACGCGCTCATAATCGGTGTTGGAGACGTTTTCCGTAGCGGTATATTCGATGTCGCCCCGCTCCTTCGCGGCATTGGCCGCCTTGTGGATGCGGCTGACCCACTGCTGCTCGAAGGGCACGGTGTAGACGGCGGCAACCTTGAGTTTCTCCTGGGCGAAGAGACGCGACGGAGCACCGATGGCGGCGAGCGTTGCGGCCGCCCCCGAAGCCTTCAGCACCTGTCTGCGCGAGAGCGCCGGAAAGCCGGCAAGAAACTGATTTTTGGGCATGTTCGACCACCTCTGGTTGTTTCAGGTTCAGGTTCATCCCGTCCTGTTTTTATCGTTTGGTCAAGGTTAGGCGAATTCCGCAATACCGGCAATCGAGGGCAAGGCGCTGACCACGGCTAAATTTCGCGGAAAGCCGTTCAGCGACATTCTTGAGGGGGGCTGGAGAGGCCTTTCAATCGTGACTTGAGCCGATCCTTCCTATATAGGCCGCCTGCACCTATCCGCCTCGGGACGTCTCGATTGCTCAAGTTTTTCCGCTCCTCCGCGAACCAGCGCCTCGTCGGACGGCTGCTCAAGGAGTCTTTCCGCAAGCATGCAGGGACCTATGCCGTAGCGATCGCCGCGATGCTGGTCATGGCGTTGATGACGGCGGCAAGCGCCTGGATCATGCGCGACATCGCCAACGAATTCGTCGGCCCGAAGGACATAAACAGCATCTACATGATCTCGGCGGCGGTCGCGGCGATCTTCATCGTCAAGGGCATCGCGACCTACATCCAGACGCTGTATCTCAGCCGGGCCGGCAACTCGATCATCGCCGACCGGCAGCGCAAGATATACGACCGCATGCTGGAGCACGGCATCGAGTTCTACCACTCCTACTCGTCGGCCGACCTTGTCATGCGGATCACCCAAAGCGCCCAGAAGGCGCGAAGCGTGGTCGACATACTGGTCACCTCCTTCATCCGCGACCTGTTCTCGGTCATCGGGCTCGTGCTGGTCATGGCGGTCCAGCAGCCGTTCCTGTCGCTCGTCGCCTTCATCTTCGGGCCGATCGCGATCGTGGCGGTGAACAAGCTGCTCAAGAGAACCAGGCGGATCGCGGAGAAGGAGCTGGCTTCCGTCTCGGTGATCATCCGCGTCATGCAGGAAACGGTGTTCGGCGCCCGCATCGTGAAATCCTTCAACCTCGAAAGCATGATGCGCGGCCGCATGCACAAGGCGGTGAACGACGCCCAGAAGCGCGCGAACAGCATTGCGGCGCTCGAGGCCCTGACCAATCCCATCATGGAGACGCTGGCCGGCCTGGCGATCGCCGGCGTCATCCTGATCAGCGGCTATCTGATCGTGGAGGGCGGGCATACGCCAGGCTCGGTGATGGCCTTCATCACGGCGCTGCTGCTCGCCTACGAACCGGCCAAGCGGTTGGCGCGCGCCCGCGTCGCGCTCGAAAAGGGCATGGTCGGGGTCCGCATGATGTACGAGATCACCGACCGGCCACTCACGCTCGAAGAAGCGCCGGACGCCAAGCCGCTGTCGCAGGGCCCAGGCGAGATCAGGCTCGACGACGTATCGTTCTCCTATCGCGACGAGGAACAAGTCCTGACCGACCTGAACGTCGTCTTCCCGGCAGGCAAGATGACGGCGCTGGTCGGCGCCTCGGGCGGCGGCAAATCGACGGTCCTCAACCTCATCATGCGGCTCTACGATCCCGACAAGGGCCGCGTGCTCTTCGACGGCGAGGACATCAAATACGCGACAGTGCAGTCGCTGCGCGACAAGATCGCCTATGTGAGCCAGGACACGTTCCTGTTCGATTCTTCCGTCATGCAGAACATCCGCATGGGCCGGCAGGACGCGACGGACGAGGAGGTCGTCAAGGCTGCGAAGGCGGCCAACGCCCATGCCTTCATCAAGGCGCTGCCGCAAGGCTACGATACGCCCATCGGCGAAAACGGAGTGTTCCTGTCCGGCGGCCAGCGGCAACGCCTCTCGATCGCGCGGGCGATGCTGCGCAACGCACAGATCCTGCTGCTCGACGAGGCGACCAGCGCGCTCGACGCCGAATCCGAATCGCTGTTCCGCGACGCGCTGGAAAACCTGGAGGAGGGACGCACCACGATCGCCATCGCCCACCGGCTGTCGACGGTGCACCGCGCGCACAAGATCATCGTGTTGGATGCGGGACGCGTTGTGGAGCAAGGCACGCACGAGGAACTGCTCGACTTGCCGGACGGCACCTACAGGAAGCTGCACGAATACCAGCTGCTGCCCTGAGCCGTGCCTGGAGCACGGCTGGCCGGAACGGCAACCCTCCTCTGGCCCTTGCCGGCAAGCTGACGAAGTTTTGCCTTTGCACGCTTTATGGTTTTCGATGACCATACCGACGTACTCGCATGCAGGAGACTCGATGCAGCTTGTTTTCGACGGCCACAACGACGTGCTCCTGCGGTTGTGGCGCAACGCCACAAAGGGAGGCGATCCCATCGCCGAGATGGTCGACGGCACGACCTCCGGCCATATCGACCTGGCGCGCGCCAAGACAGGTGGGCTGGGAGGCGGATTCTGCGCCATCTTCGTACCCTCGCCGGGCGAGTTCTCGCTGCCCAAGCCCGACGGAAACGGCGCGTTCGCCTCGCCCCTGCCGGACCAGCTCGACCGCTCGATGGCGCTCGACGCGACGCTCGCCATGGCGGCAGTCGCACTGCAACTCGACCGCGCCGGAGCGTGGAAGCTGTGCCGGTCCACGGCGGACATAAAAGCAGCCTTCGCCGCAAGGACGTTCGCAGCACTGCTGCATATCGAGGGCGCGGAGGCAATCGGCGCCGACCTGTCGGGGCTGGAGGTGCTGTACGCCGCCGGAGTGCGCTCGATCGGTCCGGTGTGGAGCCGCAACAACGTCTTCGCCCAGGGCGTGCCATTCGCCTTTCCGGCCGGCCCCGACACCGGCGGCGGCCTGACCGACGCCGGCAAGGAGTTGGTGCGCGCCTGCAACCGCATGGGCGTCCTCATCGATTTATCGCACATGAACGAGAAGGGCTTTTTCGACGTCGCAAAGACAAGCGACCAGCCACTGGTCGCAACCCATTCCAACGCGCATGCCATCACGCCTTCGACCCGCAACCTGACCGACAGGCAGCTCGACGCGATCCGCGACAGCGGCGGCATCGCCGGGCTGAACTTCGCCGTCAGCTTCCTGCGCGGCGACGGCCAGGAGCGCGCCGACACCGGCATCTCGCAGATGATCGCTCATGTCGACCACATGGTGAAGCGCATGGGGATCGACCATGTAGCGATCGGATCGGACTTCGACGGGGCGACGATACCGGCCGAGATCGGCGACGCGGCAGGTCTGCAGAAGCTCGTTGAAGGGCTGCAAAACGCCGGATATGGTGAAAGGGATCTGGCGAAGATATGCCGCGAGAACTGGCTGAGGGTACTCGCCTCGGCCTGGCACGAAACGGTTGTGGCCTGACAGGATAACGCCTCAAAAAGGTGAATAATTTCAACAACAAGAACAGGGAACTAGCGACATGATGATGGGAAAGACGCACGGACATTTCCGCCTGATGCTGGCAGGCGCCGCAATGTCGGCACTGATCTTCGCGACCGCTCCTGCAATTGCCGAGACCCCCGCCGACACGCTGGTCCAGGCCTGGGCGATCGACGACATCATTTCGCTCGACCCGGCTGAGGCGTTCGAGCTTTCGACCGGCGAAATCACCGGCAACACCTATGACATGCTGGTGCGGCTCGACGTCAACGACACCACCAAGGTGGTCGGCGCGCTCGCTGAAAGCTGGACCGTTTCCGACGACGGCCTGACCTACACCTTCAAGCTGAAACCCAACCTGACATTCGCCTCCGGCAACCCGATCACCGCGGAAGACGTAGCCTGGTCGTTCGAGCGCGCCGTCAAGCTGAACAAGACGCCGGCCTTCATCATCCAGCAGTTCGGGCTGACCGCCGACAACGTCACCGAAAAGGCGAAGGCCGCCGATCCCCAGACCTTCGTCTTCGTCGTCGACAAGGCCTATGCGCCGAGCTTCGTGCTCAACTGCCTGACCGCGACGGTCGCGGCGGTGGTCGACAGCAAGCTGGTCAAGGAACATGCGGCGGTCGTCACCGCGAGCGCGGAATACAAATTCGACAATGATTTCGGCAATGGCTGGCTGAAGACGGGTTTCGCCGGCTCGGGCCCCTTCAAGACGCGCGAGTGGCGCGCCAACGAGGCGGTCGTGCTGGAGCGCAACGACAATTATTACGGCGACAAGGCCAAGCTCGCCCGCGTCATCTATCGCCACGTCAAGGAAAGCGCCACGCAGCGCCTGATGCTGGAGAAAGGCGACGTCGACGTCGCTCGCAATCTGCAGCCCGGCGACTTCGAGGCGGTGAGCCAGAACGCCGAGCTCGCCACCACCGCGACGCCGAAGAGCACGGTGTTCTATTTCAGCCTGAACCAGAAGAACGAGAACCTGGCCAAGCCCGAAGTGCGCGAGGCGTTCAAATACCTGGTCGACTATGACGCGCTCGCCGACACGCTGCTCAAGGGCATCGGCGTCGTTCACCAGAACTTCCTGCCGAAAGGCATCCTCGGCGCGCTCGACGACAAGCCGTACAAGCTGGACATCGCCAAGGCGAAGGAACTGCTCGCCAAGGCCGGCCTGCCGGACGGCTTCTCCGTCACCATGGACACGCGCAGCGGCCAGCCCGAGCAAGGCGTCGCCGAGGCGATCCAGCAGACAGCGGCGCAGGCCGGCATCAAGATCGAGCTGGTGCCGGAGGACTTCAAGCAGTTGCTCACCCGCTACCGCGCGCGCCAGCACGACATCGCTATCCTGCAGTGGGGCGTCGACTACTGGGATCCGAACTCCAACGCGGAAACCTTTGCCGTCAACCCCGACAATGCCGACGATTCCCAGCTCAAGACGCTGGCCTGGCGCAACGCCTGGGACGTGCCGGCGGAGATGCAGGAGCAGGCGAAGGCCGCGCTTCTGGAGCGTGACGCCGGCAAGCGCGCCGAGATGTATGGCGATCTGCAGAGGAAGGTGCGCGAGCAAGGGCCGTTCACCCAGCTCTGGCAGCAGACCGAAGTTGCGGGCCTGCGCAAGAATGTGCAGGGCTTCAAGCTCGGGCCTACATTCGACACCAACTTCGTCGGGCCGGTCAGCAAGTAGCGAACCGCGAAGTCCGGTTCGTTGACGCTCGCCTCGCCGGCAGCAGAACCCAGGAAGAGGCGCCGCAGCACTTCTTCCTTCGTCTGGGCCGTGCTGCGCTTCCTGTTCGTCGCCGCGATCACCTTCCTCGGGCTGATCGCGGTGACGTTCTTCATCGGCCGCATCATCCCGGTCGATCCGGTTCTGGCGATCGTCGGTGACCGCGCGCCGCAAAGCGTGGTCGAGGCGGCGCGCAAGCAGTATGGCTTCGACCTGCCTCTGTGGGAGCAGTTCTTCCTCTATGTGAAGAAGGCGCTGACGGGTGATTTCGGCACCTCCGTGTTATCGACCTATCCGGTGATGCAGGACATTCTGCGGGTGTTTCCGGCGACGCTGGAGCTCGCCACGCTAGGCACGCTGATCGGCCTCGTCTTCGGCATCCCGCTCGGCGTGCTCGCCGCGGTGAAGCGCGGCAGCCTGATTGACCAGGCGGTGCGCATAATCGGCCTCGTCGGCTATTCCATGCCGATCTTCTGGCTCGGCCTGCTTGCCCTGCTCGTCTTCTACGCAAGGCTCGGCTGGGTCGAGGGACCGGGGCGCATCGGCATTGCCTATGAATACACCTTCACGCCGATCACAGGCCTCTTCCTGCTCGACGCGGCAATCCAGCGCGACTGGGGCGCCTTCCGCGACATCTTCTTCCACATCATCCTGCCGGCCTCGCTGCTCGGCTATTTCTCGATGGCCTATATCAGCCGCATGACGCGCTCCTTCATGCTGAACGAGCTCAGCCAGGAATACATCGTCGCGGCGCGCGCCAAGGGCCTGTCGGAAGCGCGCATCGTCTGGGGTCATGCGCTGCGCAACGCCGCGGTGCCGCTGGTGACTGTGATCGCGCTCTCCTACGCGACGCTGCTCGAGGGATCGGTGCTGACCGAGACGGTGTTCTCCTGGCCCGGCATCGGCCTCTACCTCACCAACTCACTGCAAAACGCCGACATGAACGCCGTTCTCGGCGCCACGATCATCATCGGCAGCGTGTTCATCGGCCTCAACCTCATCTCCGACCTGCTCTACCAGCTGCTCGACCCGAGGACGCGGAGATGAGCGCCGCCGACGCATCGAAGCTCGGCTGGCGCGACTGGCTGCTGTCGGAGCGGCCGCAGTCGCGCGCACAGGCAGGCTTCGGCCGCGCCTATATGACCTGGCGGCGCTTCGCCGCCAACCGGCTGGCGGTCGTCGGGCTGGCGATCATCCTGGCGCTGGTGCTGGTGGCGATCTTTGCCGACGTGATCGCCCCCTATTCGCCCGTGGAAGGCGACCTCAGGACCATGCGGCTCCTGCCGCCGAGCGCCGCGCATCTGATGGGGACCGACGACCTCGGACGGGATATCTTCAGCCGCGTCATCCACGGCTCACGGCTGACGCTCTACATCATCGTGCTGGTGGCGGTCATCGCCGCACCGATCGGCCTCGCGATGGGAACGATCGCCGGCTATGCAGGCGGCTGGACAGACGCGATCCTGATGCGGATCACCGATATCTTCCTCGCCTTCCCCAAGCTGATCCTGGCGCTCGCCTTCGTGGCGGCGCTCGGTCCTGGCGTCGAGAACGCCATCATCGCCATAGCCATCACCTCCTGGCCGCCCTATGCGCGCATCGCGCGGGCCGAGACGCTGACCGTGCGCAACTCCGACTACATCGCCGCGGTGCAATTGATGGGCGCCTCGCCCTTCCGCATCGTGCTCAGACACATCATGCCGCTCTGCCTGTCGTCGCTGATCGTGCGCGTGACGCTCGACATGGCGGGCGTCATCATCATCGCCGCCGGCCTCGGCTTCCTCGGCCTCGGCGCGCAGCCGCCGCTGCCCGAATGGGGCGCGATGATCGCGTCCGGCCGCCGCTTCATCCTTGACCAGTGGTGGGTCGCGGGCATGCCCGGCATCGCCATCCTCGTCGTCAGCCTCGGCTTCAACCTGCTC
>JAEYXI010000264.1 GCA_023428515.1 Pseudomonadota bacterium
GGCCTGGCTGGCACAACTTTAATCGTTGGCGTCCGCATCCTCGTCCCTGACGAAACGCGCGCGACATGGCATGGCCGTGGGCGGGCTCCGGCAGGGCAGACAATCACAGCATGGACGACCTGCGACCACTGCTCGGCGAGAAGCAATCTCTTCCGCTCGAAGGTTTGGGTTCGAGGTCAATGATTTTGTGCCCCAAATTGCGCCCCATTTGGTATCCCAGATCTAGGAAAAACGCAATGAAATCAATGACCGCGGGAACTTACGGTACACAGAAGAAGCACAAGCGCTCGTGCAGGAGCTTAAGCTCAGCGCAAACCCAGGCAGACCTCGCGCAACGGCCCGGCATTGGAAGAATTCCGCAGTCTGCCTAAGCAGGATCCACACTTAGTAGCCCACCAAAGCGGCTGCCCGGTCGAAGAACGGATAGAAGTGATCTGCAACGATCATTGCCATCAAGATGACGACCACGCCCAGAGCTATCTTGTATCGTGTCCGATATCGATGACGGGCGACTACCTGCCGTTCAACGATTGCTACTTCCCTTTGGATCATCTCGGCAATCGACTTCGCAAGCCCAATCGAAACGTGGGCCTCCAGTGTTTCGAAGGACTCCCTCATCGCGTCAAATTTCGTATGCAGATCAACTACAACCTTGGACACCTCATCATTTGCAGCTTCACGAAACTCGGCGCCTGCCATCTCTCGGGCCGCCCCCGGTTCAGCCACCGACCGGAAGGATGAGGCCGACTCAGAATTCTCTGATGACTGCCTAGTGAGATTGGTCGTTACCGGCGCATGTCCTATGCGGACCGGTCGAGCCTCGGACCGGCCTCCCGCGTTTCGAATTACTCGTTGTTTTCTGTCGGGCTTCGGAGGTTTGTTGCTGTCGTCGCGCTCCTGGGCAACAAGGTCCGTCACGCCAGCGTGAATCGAATTTGTCAGCCTCGACACGAGAGCGGAATTGTTCTCTTCAAGCATTCAACTTTCCCTCATCGCATGCTGGATTTGATCGGCGATTGGCTTGACAAGATAGGACAATATCGAGCGTGTGCCCGTTGAGACGAAAACCTCGACGGGCATGCCGGGACGAAGGTTCTCCGCCCCAACGATCTTTATGTCCTCTTCGTCGATCCTCAGTCGCGCCACGTAGTAGCTCATTCCGGTGTGCTGGTCGGTTGTAAGGTCGGCAGCGACATCCATGACGTCGGCATATAGCTCAGGAGTTGTGCGTCGATCGAGGCCAGTCAGGCGCACGCGAGCCTCCTGATTTTGGGCTACCTGATCGACGTCGTTTGGAGCGATCTTGGCTTCGACAATCAATTCGTCGTCCGCTGGAATGATGCTGACCAGCCGCTCCCCTGGCCCAACTATGCCGCCTAGCGTATGCACTTCGAGTTGGTGCAGGTAGCCACCGATCGGCGCGTATATGTCAAGCCGCTCGAGACGGTCGACGGCAGCGATGCGCTCCTCCTTAAACTTGGCGATTTCGGTCTGCTTCTGGTCGAGTTCCACCAGCACGGTTTCATAGAATTGTTCGTCTACCTGCGCGAGTTGGAGCTTCGCCTGGCTTATCGCCTGGTGTGCCTCGGCGATCTCGGCAGCGAGGGACGCCATGCTGCCGAGTAGAGAGGCGTTCTCGCGGCGAATGGCGATGAGCTGGGAATCGACCATCAACCCCTGCTTGTGCAGATGCTCGGCATCCTCGATCTGCTCCTTGAGTAGCCCGACGTTGTCCGCAACGGCGGCGCGTTGGGCTTCGAGGGCTATCGCCTTCTCCTCGAACTGACCGACTTGCTCGGTAAGCTGCGCCTTCTGGCCCTTGAGCGTAGTACGCCGGGAGACGTAGAGCTCTTCCTGACCCTTCATGACAAGCCCGACACGGGGATCGGGCGAGCCGGTCAGCTCCGCCGGGAACCGGATCGCTGATTGGGCGCCGGCCTGTTCGGCGAGAAGACGTGCTTCTTGCGCCAACAGTTGTTGAAGCTGGGTATCGATGACGCCGAGGCTTGCCTTCGCCACGGTGCCGTCAAGGCGGAAGAGCAATTGTCCGGATTCTACCGTCTGGCCTTCCTTGACGAGTATCTCGCCGACGATGCCGCCATCACGATGCTGCACATGCTTGGCCCGGCCCTGGACGATCACCGTTCCGGACCCCAGCACGGCGCCACCGATCTCGGCATAGGCGGCGGCCGCGCCGAGTCCGCCAAGCAGCGCCGCGCAGAGCGCGAAGGCGGAAACGATCTGTCGCGACGTCGATCGTGTGATCTTCCGCTCGATATCTTCATACCGCATGGCGGACTTCCTCTCTTGCACCCGGCACTGGCAGGACGCTGACATTGCCAAGCACGGCGTCGCGAGGGCCGAACTCCGCCTGCTTGCCGTTCTGCACCACCAGCACGTGGTTGACGGCCGCAAGCGCGCTGGTGCGATGCGCGATCACGATGACGATGCTGCCGCGCTTGCGCATCTCGAGCAGCGCTTCGGTCAGCGCCCGCTCGCCTTCCTGGTCGAGATTGGAATTCGGCTCGTCCAAGACCAGCAGGAACGGATTGCCGAAGATCGCGCGCGCCAGCCCGATGCGCTGGCGCTGCCCCGCGGAGAGGCGCATGCCGCCCTCCCCGACCATGCTGCCATAGCCTTCCGGCAGGCCGGCGATCATCTTATGGATGCCGGCGAGCTTGGCGGCGGCAACGATGTCGACCAACTTCGGGTTGGCCGCGAAGCGCGAGATGTTGTCGGCGACGCTACCGTCGAAGAGCTCGACGTCCTGAGGCAGGTAGCCGATCAATCTGCCGCGGTCCTCGTCCGTCCATTGATCGATGGTCGACCCGTCGAGCCTGACCGAGCCACTGACCGTCGGCCAGACGCCAACCAGTGCACGCGCGAGGCTGGTTTTACCCGAACCAGAATGGCCGATGATGCCCAGGCCGTCGCCAGCCTTCAGCGCGAAATTCGCGCCCTGGAGGAGCACCACCGGTTCGCCCGGCGCAGTGGTCGCGAGCTGATCGACCCTCAGTTCCTCGCGCGGCAACGGCAGGCCCGCCGAGCCGCTTTCCTTCGGCACCTGTCGGAGCGTCTCAGCAAGCCGGCCGGATGCCTGACGCGCGGCAACGAATGATGGCCATTGTCCGACGGCCTGCTCGATCGGCGCCAATGCGCGCGCCATGATGATGGAGGAGGCGATCATCACGCCGGGCGTGATCTCGTGGAAGATCGCGAGATAGGCGCCGAGGCCCAGCATCGCCGACTGCAGGATGAGACGCAGCGTTTTGATCACCGTCGAATAGAAGTTGCTGCGGTCCGCGGAGATCTGTTGGGCGTCGCAATGCGCGGCGACTTTCTGAACGAACTGTTCCTGGATGCGGCCGAGCATGCCCATTGAGGTGACAACCTCGGCGTTGCGGCGGGTCGATTCCATGATCTTGGATTGCGCGCCGCTGGCCTTGTTGAGCTCACGCGCCGGCTCCCGGGACGACATCTCGTTCGCAACCACCAGGATGAAGATCAGCACGCCGCCGCCGAGTGACAGCAGGCCAAGCATCGGGTGGAACAAGAACAGGATGACGAAATAGAGCGGCATGAATGGCAGGTCGAAGATCGCCGCCGGACCCTGAGAACCGAGGAAGCGCCTAATGGCGTCAACATCGCGGCCGGGCTGCAACGCGCCGGCTTTCTGTCCAGCGACAATCGGCAGGATCGCATGCGCGCGCAACGCCGGATCGGAAAGCCTAGTGAACACCCTCATGCTCACGCGCGTTAGCGCCCGGGATCGCAGGAGATCGAGCGCCCAGCTGAAGGCGTAAAGCGCGAGCGTAATGCCTGCGAGCACCACAAGCGTCGGCACGCTGTTGCTGGCAAGAACCCGGTCGTAGACCTGAAGCATGAAAATCGGGCCGGTCAGCATCAGCAGATTGATAACAGCGCTGATGATGAAGACCCCGGTGAAGGCGGAGCGGCATGCATCGAGCACGCCTCTCACTGCTGAGATGTCTTTACGCACGGACCCTGACCCCAAACCCCGCATTTACATTTCATTAAGCACGCAAGCCCTTGAAGCTCCAAGCATCCACGCAAGTTAACGTTAAGCTCGGGTCTCGGACATGCCCTCGAAAACTGCGACCCGGGAGCATACATCCCGGGCCGCACACACTCACACCACCAGATCGTAGCCGTGGATCGGGTCCTGCGGCGGCGGGCCCGGATCGTCTGGCGTATCATCCGGATCGAGCCAATCCGGCAGATCGTCGAAGAAGTCCGCCATCCTGCTGAAGAACAGGGACATTGGATCGTCCTGCTCGGGTGCGGCGAAGGTCGATGCGGCGAGCGCTGCCGGTCCTGCCGGCTCCAGCGTGAACGACTCCAGATCCTGCGAACCGCCGTTGAACGTCAGCCGCACGACCGTGATGCCCGCCGGCAGGTCGACGATCGCGTCCTGCGTATCCTGGAAATTCGTCCAGGTGCCCGTACGCGGCGTGTTCACGGTCACCGTCTCGACATTGCTGCCGGTGGTGAAGGTCGCCGTCACCGAGCGGTTCGGACCGCCGGCATCGCCGAGCGCCATCGACAGGTTGAAGGCATATGGCCCGGCCTCGGTCACGTTGACCGTGTACTCCAGCCACTCGCCCGATCCGATCCAACCGATATTGCCGGCCGAGGTCACCTCAACCGCGCTGCCTGCCCGGCCGCCATTGGTGCCGCCCTGGAGACCTGCAGCGTCGTTGTAGGCGACGCCTTGACCGCCATTGTCGTAGTCGATGCCGTCAATCGTCAGTCCATCGTCGTCGAGCACCGGCGCGGTGCCGCCGAACGGCGTCTGTCCACTTGGCGCCTGCAGCGTGAACGACGCGAGGTCGAGCACATAGCCGTTCGACGCCAGCGGCCCGTCGAAGGTGAGCCGCAGCGTCTGGATGCCAGCTGTCAGCGGGATCGAGATCGACGAGGTTTGCGCAAACGCCGCGCTGCCGAAGGAGGAGCCTCCGGCATGGCCGTCGGCGAGCGTCACCGTGCCGAGCGCTGTGACACCATTGAGTGATACTGCAATGGTAGCCCCGGTGACCGGCGTCTTGGCGTTTGCCGAGAAGGTGTAGATGCCACTCGTCGGCACGTTGATCGTGTATTCGACCCACTCGCCGGGCTTGACGTGGCCGATGTCGTTGCCGGTGCCGACAAACTCAACCGCACGGCCCGGACGCAGCGTCGTATTGCCGCCATCGAGGCCTGCATTGTCATTGTAGGCGACACCCTGGCCACCTTCGTCGAAGTTCGTGGCATCCACAATGAGCGTACCGTTGGTGAAGCCCGGCGCGGTGCCGCCGAACGGTGTCTGGGCGGCCGGCGGAGTGTTCGGCATGATGCTGAACGAGCGGAAGTCCTGGCTGCCGCCGTTGAAGGTGACGCGAACGATCTGCTCGCCCTCTTCGAGGTTTATCGTGCCGCCGGAGCGGCTCACGAAGGTGGACCAGTTCGCCGTCTGTGGATTGGCGATCGAAGCGCTCGTCGCATAGGGCGTCGACTCGCCCGGCCGGTAGAAGCTGATCACTGCCGATCTGCCAGGGCCGTCGCCATTGGCGAGCAGCAGGCTCAGATTGTGCGCCCCGGCGTTGTCCACATCGATGGTGTATTCCAGCCATTCCCCACCGGCGATCCAGCCGACGTCGCCGGCGGAGGTCGATTCCACCGAGCTGCCCGTGCGGCCGCCATTGGTGCCGCCCTGCAGGCCAGCGGCGTCGTTGTAGGCAACGCCCTGGCCACCTTCGTCATACTGGCTGGCATCGATGGTGACGCCATCCGCGTCGACAACGAACGGATTTGGCCCGAACGGCTCCTGCCCGTCGCCGGTGCTTGGCGGATCGTATTCGTAGATCGTCACCGCATTGAGCGCCGCATTGTCGATGTCGGCCGTCGCGTGAATAGTGATCTTGCCGTCGGTGACCGTCACCAAGGCTTCAAAGGCGAGCGGCTTGTCGCCGCCGCCGGCCGTAACGAACGGGTCGAGGTTGTTGATGACCTGCTGGCCGTTCACGGTGACGTCGAACTGGCGCATTCCCGGCGCATTCCAGTAGGTCTCCTGCGTGTGCAGCACAACTACGTAGGTGCCGTTCGGAACGGTAATCGCCGCGGTCCAGTTGGTGCCGTCTTCGTAAGTCTTGAAGGCGGAGCCCGCCACCGCGTTTGCGCCGTTCGGGTTGGACGCAACATCGGTGCCTGCCGCGGCAGTGACCGAGCCGGTGATGGTGACGCGCGGATTGGTCTGTGCCAGCAGCGGCACGCCAAGCACCGGATCGTTGGCTATCGCGCCACCGCCGAAATTCACGCCGACGACGAAGTCTCCCTTCTCATTGCCGCCGCCGGGCGGGTTCGAGTTGGGATCGAAGAAGTTGACTGTCCCGTCCCCGTCTGCGTCGTTCTGCAGCGCGTCGTTGATTCCGTCGTTGTTGGCGTCTTCAGCCGCGGTCAGTTCGTACGGCTTGACGTTTTTAACGACGAACATGTGGTCGTTGTAGTCGTAGTTGCCGGCGCCGGGATAATCCTGGATACCGATATAGGTGCCTTCGATCACGTTGCCGTCGGCGTCGAGCGCCTGGAAGAAGCGGACAAGGTGACCCTCGTTGTTGTCAACGAGGTTGCCAAAATTCGGATCGATCTCGTTGGCCTCCGGGTCGGTCCAGGACGCGTAGGTGGGACGGCCGTCGACCGAGATATAGAGTCCGAACGGAGTACTCTGGTTGATCGTGCCGCGAGCGACGCCCGTTCCCGCGCCCGAGCCCGCGACATGCGGATTCGGGGACACGGTCTGGTAGTCCTGGTCGTCCTGCGCGAACAGGTTGGTGACTGTGCTGGAATTCAGGCCGTGGAAGCCCAGCCGCGCCACATTGTTCTGCTGCAGGAAGGCCGCCATCTGGATGACCTCAACCGGCCGTGCGTTGTCGAGGCGCTGCATGTAGGGCATCAGCACCTCGTCGCCGATCGTCTCGACGGCGCCGCCGCCGGCAAGTTCGCCCTGCGCCATGTCAGTGCCATAGCCAAAAGCCTCGACGATCTGCTCGACCGTCGGCTCGGAGCCGTTTTCGGAGAACTCCTGCGCGAGGCCGGCAAGTTGGACCACCTTGACGCCATCAGCATAGTCATCCGAGTTGATGGTGAGCGTCGTGGTGTGGAGATCGGCGCCCGCCGTCGTACCGGAATGCGTGCCGATGTAGCGCACGGTGATCTGCGCGCTGGCTCCGGCTGCAACCGTCGTCGGGATTGCGCCGACGATCTGGAAGTTCGTGGTGTCGCCGAGCACGATCGAACTGATGTTCAGCGGCGCGAAGCCGTCATTAGCGATGGTCAGCACGGCCTCGTTACGGAAGCTCTGCTGGGCATTGGCCGGATTGTCGATGCTGGTAAACACCAGACGTTCGTCGGCCGCCGCATCGTCCAGGCCCGCAAGCCTTAGATCCTGGCCGAAGCCTACCGGCTGCACGCCTTCGATGACGAAGGTGTTGTCGTTGTAGTCGTAGTTGATGCCGGTGTAGTCCATGATGCCGAGGAAGACGTTCGGGATGACGTTGCCGTCCTCGTCCAGCGCCTGGAATATCTTGACTGTGTGGCCCTGCTGCGCGCCCGGCACGATGACGCCACCGGTCGGGTTGAGGCGCGGGTCGGTCGACAGTCCGGCGACACTGATGCCGAACACTTCGTTGCCAGCCCAGCCGTCCGCAATGTCGGCGCGGGTGAAAGTCCGGGTTGCGAACGTTGTGTCATTGCTGACATTCGGCAGGAGGCGCTGGTTATCCGTGCCTTCATGGTTCCAGAACGTCGTGCCCTGGCCCTTATTGCCGGGATTGTGGATGCCAATCGTCGCGCCGCCAGTGCCGTGATAGGCCGAGAGCTGCGTGATCTTCGCCGAGGTATAGCCATCGGCGATTTGCCAGTACGGCGACAGCACCTCGGTGACGTCGGTCTTGGCGAAGACGTCGTTTGTGCTGAGCGTCGAATTCTCGCCGCCGCCGAGCAGCGACAGGCCTTCGATGACATTGCCGAAGCCGAAGATGCGCCAGATCTCATTGACGTTGGGCTCATGTCCCCCTTCGTCGCGCGCCTGCCAGAAGCCGCGCAGGTCGATGGTGGTGACCGGATCGTCGGCATCGTTTGTGACCAGCGTTAGCTCGCCGCTGAAGATCGTCGACGTGCCGTTCACGTTCGAGGTCGGCGGTGTGTAGGC
>JAEYXI010000267.1 GCA_023428515.1 Pseudomonadota bacterium
GTGATCGGCACCAACCACACGCTGCCAACGCACAAGGCCGGGCGCTACACGGGCGGCCTCTGGGTCGGCAAATTCCTGAAGACGCACAGCTACCAGAAGGTGACGACCGACGCCGCTGCGGCCGAGATCGGCGAATACTGTTCGCGGCTCTGCCTGCTTGAAGGCTTCGTGGGCCATGCCGAACAAGCCAATGTCCGCGTCCGCCGCTACGGCGGTCGCAACATCCCCTACGGAGAGGCCGCGGAGTAGGAATGGCGATCGAGCTGCCAACCACGCCTTCGTTCAGACTCGACGGAAAACGAGCTCTCGTCGCCGGCGCATCATCCGGCATCGGGCTGGCATGCGCTTGCGCACTTGCCGAGGCAGGCGCCGCCGTCACGCTTGTCGCCCGGCGGCAGGCGCCTTTGGACGAGGCCGTTGCGGCAATGCGCGCGAAGGGCTGGACGGTCGATGCCCTTGCGCTCGATGTTTCAGATATCGGCGCAGTCGAGACCACGATTGAGGACCGTGATCCCTACGACATCCTCGTTAACAGTGCAGGCATCGCGCGACATAGTCCTGCAATCGAGACAACCGTCGAGGATTTCGACGCGGTCGTCGGACTCAATTTGCGGGCCGCCTATTTTCTGACGCGCTCCGTCGCAAAAAGACTCATTGCCAGCGGCGGGCCCGGGTCACTGATGAACATCTCGTCCCAGATGGGGCATGTCGGCGGTGTCGACCGGGCGGTCTACTGCGCGACGAAATTCGCGGTCGAGGGTTTCACCAAATCGATGGCCATCGAATGGGGGCCGAAACGGATCCGCGTCAACACGATCTGCCCGACCTTCATCCGCACGCCGCTGACGGAGCAAACGCTCACCCGCCCCGAGCGCCTTGCCTGGATCGAAGAGAAGATCAAGCTTGGCCGGGTCGGAACGCCCCAGGATCTCATGGGTGCCGTTCTCTATCTCGCGTCGGATGCATCCTCCCTCGTGACGGGTACGGCGCTGATGGTCGACGGCGGTTGGACGGCTGATTGATCCGCCGTAATCACCAATAGAAGGACATCAAGATGGCGGACGCTGCCCTCAAGAACGCGCTGGCGAACAAGGAATTCATCCTCGCGCCCGGCATCTTCGACCTTATCTCGGCATTGCTTGCCGATCGTGAAGACTTCAACGCGCTCTACGTGACCGGCTACGGCACGGTCGCCTCTTATCTCGGCCTGCCTGACGCGGGGCTCGCGACTTATCGCGACATGATCGAGCGCATCGCGCAGATGGTGAAGATGACCTCCAAGCCTGTCATCGCCGACGCCGACACAGGTTACGGCGGATTGCTCAACGTCAGGCACACCGTGCGCGGCTATGAGGACGCCGGCGTGTCGGCCATCCAGATCGAAGACCAGGAGTTCCCGAAGAAGTGCGGACACACGCCGGGCCGGCGCGTCGTGCCGCTGGAAGACATGGTGCGCAAGATCGAGGTGGCCGTCGACAGCCGCCGCAGCGACGATTTCCTTGTCATCGCGCGAACGGACTCGCGCACGACCCTCGGCCTGGACGAAGCCATCAAGCGCGGTAAGGCCTTCGCCAAGGCAGGCGCGGATGTCGTGTTCGTGGAATCGCCGGAGAGCGAGGAAGAAATGCACCGCGTCGCCGAGGAGATCGACGCACCGCTCTTCGCCAACATGGTCAACGGCGGACGCACGCCCCTGCTTTCGGCCGAGCGGCTGAAGGAACTCGGCTATGCCATCGCCATCCATCCGGCGGTCGGCTTCCTTGCGGTCGGCGCCGCCCTGAGCAAGGCCTATGCCGACCTGGCGAAGAACGGCGAGACGTCGGCCGGCATCGACCTCTACTCCTTCGCAGAATTCAACAAATTGCTCGGCTTCGAGGACGTTTGGGCGTTCGAGAAGAAGTTCCCGCAGGTGTGACACGATGACGACCGAAGATCTTTCCGAAAACTACAAGCGCGCCTACTCGAACAACGTCGGTTTCGGCGAGAGGCCGGCGCTGGTGCTCATCGATTTCGCGCATGCCTATTTCGACCGGGATTGCGACCTCTATGCCGGGGTCGAGGACGCCCTGGCATCCGCGTTGCGTGTGCGCGAGGCCGCGCACGCGGCCGGCATCCCCGTCATCCTCACCGAGGTTCGCTACCAGCCGGGCGGCATCAATGGCGGTCGCTTCTTCGAGAAGGCGAAACCCCTGCGGGCGTTTGTGGACGGCCAGAAGACAGGCGAATTCGCCGAAGGCCTCGTTCCGCAGCCCGACGAGATCGTCATCACCAAGCAGTATCCGAGTGCCTTCTTCGGCACCTCGCTTGCCTCCACATTGACGGCAGGCGGCGTCGACAGCGTCATCCTCACCGGCCTCACCACGTCGGGCTGCGTGCGCGCGAGCTGCGTGGACTCCATGTCCTACGGCTTCCGCACCAGCGTGGTGCGCGAGGCCTGCGGCGACCGCCATCCGGCTCCGCATGAGGCCAATCTCTTTGACATGAACGCCAAATACGCCGATGTCGTCAGCGAGACCGAGGTCATCGACTTCCTGGCCGAGTTGGCCAAACGCAACGATCGCTGACGGAGCAAGCTGCAGCAGGAGGCTAGCGATATGCGGTTCACCTTCAACACCACGCCGTCGCTGATCTTCGAGCCCGGCGCTGCCAAGCGGTTCGGCGAGGTCGCCGGCACGCGGCTCGGTCGTTCCGTCCTGTTCGTAACCGATCCCGGCTTGCGCAAGCTCGGCCTCTGCGATGCCGCCCTCGCCTCTCTTGCATCGGCGGGCATCTCAGTGACGATCTTCGACGAGGTGGAAGCCGATCCGTCGCGGGCGACGCTTATGAAGGCTGTCGAGGCCGGCCGCGCTGCGGCCGTGACCGGCATCATCGGGTTTGGTGGAGGGTCGTCGCTCGACGTCGCAAAGCTTGCTGCTTTGCTCCTCGGTTCGGACGAGGATCTGGACCAGGCCTGGGGTGTCGCGCAGGCGAAAGGCCCGCGGCTTCCGCTCGTGCTTGTGCCGACAACGGCCGGGACCGGTTCCGAAGTGACGCCCGTCTCGATCATCACCGTCGGTGAGGAAGAGAAGCGCGGTGTCTCCTCGCCGATCATCCTTCCAGACGTCGCGGTGCTCGACGCCGAACTGACGCTCGGCCTGCCCCCGGCAATCACAGCCGCCACCGGCATCGACGCGATGGTGCACGCCATCGAGGCCTACACCTCAAAGAGCGCCAACAACAATCCGCTGTCGAAAATGCTGGCAAAGCAGGCGCTGCAACTGCTCGGCGCAAACATCGAGACGGCAGTTTCCAATGGCCGCAACGTCGAAGCCCGCTCGGCCATGCTGCTCGGCTCGATGCTCGCCGGCCAGGCTTTCGCTAATTCGCCGGTCGCCGCCGTCCACGCACTCGCTTATCCGATCGGCGGAACGTTCCACATTCCGCATGGCCTGTCGAACGCGCTGGTGCTGCCGCATGTGCTGCGCTTCAACGCGCCCGACGCCGCGCATCTCTATGCCGAGATCGCTGCGGACGCCTTTCCCCAGCTTGCGGACGAGCGGAGCACGCAGAGCCGATGCGCCGCCTTCATCGAGGAGCTGGCCGCCCTGTCGGCCCGCGTCGGCCTGCAGCCGCGCCTGCGCGACGTCGGCATCGGCGAGGATGCGCTGGCCAAGATGGCCGCCGACGCGATGAAGCAGCAGCGGTTGCTGGTCAACAATCCGCGCGATGTCAGTGAGGTCGACGCCCTCGCCATCTACCGTGCCGCCTGGTGACATCGCCAACATAAACACTTGTTTATCGTATAAACTCAAGTTATAGCCCTGCCCGAGGGCATTCGATGGATAGTGACGAACTCGGACAGCAGGAGCGCGCCGTACTTGCGGCGATTGCGGCAAATCCTTTCATCAGCCAGGCCGACATCGCCAGGTCGCTTGGCCTTGCCCGTTCGACGGTTGCTGCTCACATCGTCGCGCTCGGCAACAAGGGCTACATACTGGGGCGCGGCTACGTCCTGCCGGAAACAAGGCGCATCATCTGCCTGGGCGGCGCGGTGATCGATCGCAAGTACAAGGCCGAGAAGCCGATAAAACTCGAAACCTCGAACCCGGTCGCCAGCGGGCGCAATTTCGGTGGCGTGGCGCGCAATGTATGCGAAAGCCTCGCCCGCCTCGGGGTGAGCACGGGGCTCGCTTCCGTGGTGGGCGACGACGAGGCGGGACGGGTTCTGGTCGGGCACTTGCGCAGCCTCGGCGTTGACACGACCGCCATCGATTTCCGGCATGATGGCTCGACTGCCGAGTATGTCGCCGTCATCGACCCTGACAGCAGCCTGGTCGTCGGCCTCGCCGACATGGGAATCTTCGACAATCTGACCGGCTCTTTCCTCGACAGCACCTGGCAAAACCTCGCTGCCGCCTCCTGGGTTTTCGCCGACTGCAATGCGACGGCCGAGTTGTTGGAGCAGATCGTCGTGCGCAGACGCTCGGCGCGCTTCAGGCTGGCGATCGACGCGGTTTCAGCGCCAAAGGCTCTGCGCCTGCCTTCCGATTTGACTGGCGTCGATTTGCTTTTCCTGAACATGGACGAGGCGCTCGCCTATCTCGACGATGCCTCCCTTACTCCGGAAGCGGCAGTTGCAGCATTGCAGGCAAGGGGGCCTGAAGGCGTCGTCGTCACGCAGGGCAGCACCGGCGCCCTTGTCGCTACAGCCGAAGGCGTGTTCCATTGTCCGTCGGTCCCGACGAAACCCATCGACGTGACGGGAGCGGGAGACGCGCTGATCGCGGGTACGCTGTTCAGCCTTCATTCCGGAAGCGGTCTCGTCGAGGCCGTCCGCATCGGCTGTCTTCTCGCCGGGCTGACCACCGAAAGCCACGCCTCCGTTCATCATGAATTGTCGCCGGAACTCCTGGAACGATCCAAGTCCCGGCTCTTACTGCCGACAGGAGCTCACCATGCATCATGATCCCTTGCGCCCGACACTCAGCGAGGAGGTCGCCGACGCACTGGCGCAAAACAAGCCGGTCGTCGCGCTGGAATCGACCATCATCTCGCACGGTATGCCCTACCCGCAGAATCTCGAGACCGCACAAGCCGTCGAAACGGCGGTCCGTGCAAACGGCGCCGTTCCGGCGACGGTGGCCGTGCTCGACGGCGTGCTTCGCGCTGGCCTCGACGAGGCAATGCTGGATCGCTTCGGCAACGACAAGAACGTGGTGAAGGCATCTTCGCGCGACCTGGCGATCGCGATGGCCGCCGGCCGCTCGGCGGGCACGACGGTTTCGGCGACCATGCGCGTCGCGGACCTGGCCGGAATCGGCATTTTCGCGACCGGCGGGATCGGCGGCGTCCATCGCGAGGCGGAGGCCACTTTCGACATCTCCGCGGACCTGACCGAGCTCGGCCGGACCGGCACTGCCGTGGTCTGCGCAGGCGTGAAGTCGATCCTAGATATTCCGAAGACGCTGGAATACCTGGAGACCCAACGCGTTCCCGTTATCGTCTTCGGCTCCGACGAGTTTCCGGCTTTCTACACACGCAGCAGCGGCATCCGCGTCGACCACCGGCTCGATACGCCCGAGGCCATAGCAGAGACGATCGGCCTGCACCGTCGCCTCGGCTCGGGAACCGGACTGCTCATCGCCAATCCCATTCCCGAATCCGCCGCGATCGACGCTTCCGACATCGACGCCACCATCGCCGAGGCGGTGGCCGAAGCGAGCAAGCGCGGGGTCGCCGGCAAGGATGTGACGCCGTTCCTGCTCGCCCGCCTGAACGAACTGACCGCCGGCGAAAGCCTCGAGGCGAACATCGCGCTTGTGCTCAACAACGCAGCGCTCGCCGCGCGCATCGCCGTAGCCGGCAAGGGCTCGCGGCAGGACTGATCGTGCAACCGCTGACCAGTTCCGCCCGATCTACCTGGCCAGAAAACCGCCATCGACCGGCAGCACCACGCCGGTGACCATCGCTGCAGCGGGCGAGGCGAGGAACAATATGGCGTCTGCCACTTCCTCGGGCTCGGCGATGCGTCCGAGCGGCGTCGCCGCCGTGATCGCCTCCATGCGCAGGGGATCGTCCAGGATCGGCTGGATGAAGTTGGTGCGGACGAAGGTCGGGGCGACCGCGTTGACGCGAATGTTCAGCGGAGCCCATTCGAGCGCCAGCGCCCGCGTCATGTTGACGACGCCCCCCTTGGTCGACTGGTAGGCCACATTGGGATAGAGGCCCCCGGACAGGCCCATGATCGAGGCCGTGTTGACGATTGCGCCTCCGGTTCCGGCGTCACGCATGTGGCGCGCGGCAAGCCGTGCGGCGACGAACATCGAAGTCATGTTGACGGCAACGACTTTGTTCCAATCCTCGACCGGCATGTCGAGCGCTGCCGCGCGGATGGCCATCCCGGCGTTGTTGACCAGCACGTCGATCCCGCCCAGCTCCTTGGCGATCGAATCGAACGTGGCCTCCATCGTCGTTTCGTCGGTCACGTCGACGGTGAAGGACATAGCTTTGCGGCCCGCTCCGGCAATGGATTCGACAAGATCCGAGCATCGATCGGCATTGCGGTCGATGATGCAGACGGTGGCGCCCGCCGATGAGAGGTGGTGGGCGGCGGCCCGACCTATGCCGCTCGCCCCGCCTGTGACGATGGCGATTTTGCCGTCCAAGGCAAAGCGGGACAGGACGGAGGTCGTGGTCATGGGCATATCCAGTGGGTTGTGGTGATTCGCATCTTATGCGCGATTGGTGTACGTCGCGCGAGATACGGAAGCGCCTAGCATGGTCCAGCGCACTACCTCCCGAACCGACAGTCGGCGATGCGAAAAAATGGGAATTCCGAGATAGCCAAAATGCCCACTGAACGCGGCAAATACGAAGATCTCCTGGACGCGGAAACGTGGGAGTATATCGAAGAAGTCGAGCGCTGGTTCCCGCCCGAAATCCTGGCAAAGCCGATCGCCGAACAGCGCAAGATATACGATGCCATGTGCCTGGCCTTCCATGCCGGCTATCCCGCTCAGGTTCGCGTCGAGGACATCGCCGCGCCTTCCCCGAACGGGTCTATCCCGCTACGCATCTATACGGTCCCCGCCTCACCGACGTCGGCGGTCGTGCTCTTCTATCACGGCGGAGGCTTTACCCTCGGAGGCCTGGACAGTCACGATGATGTCTGCGCCGAAATCTGCGCCGGCGCGGGGCTCAAGGTCATATCGGTCGACTATCGGCTGGCTCCCGAACACCTTCATCCCGCAGCGTTCCTCGACGCGATGGCGGTCTATCGGTGGCTGAGGGACCAGGGTGTTCCCATAGTGCTTTGCGGCGACAGTGCGGGCGGAAACCTCGCGGCCGCCGTTGCTCATGCGGTTCGTGGCGATCCCCAATTGCTCGGGCAAGTACTGATCTATCCCAGCCTTGGAGGCGAGACAGGCGAAGGCTCGTATGCAGAACATGCCAACGCGCCGCTTTTGTCCACCGCCGATCTTGCCTGGTATCAAAGCATTCGCACCGGCGGTTCTCCGGCAGCCGATGATCCGACACTCTCGCCCCTTGACGATACGGATTTTTCGCGCCTTCCGCCGACGGTTATCGTGACCGCGCAATGCGATCCGCTTTCCGACGACGGCAAGGCATATGCCGCAAGGATCAGCGCGGCCGGGGGCAGAGCGCGGTGGCGCGAAGAGCCGCGGCTGACGCACAGTTTCCTGCGTTCGCGCCGGACCGTGCACCGGGCCCAGGAAGCCTTCGACGCGATCATCGCCGACGTCTCGGCGCTTGCCCGGCCGTAGGCCGTAACAGCCGCAAACTTGACGCACGCAATCCGACCACCGCATGATAACAGATGAAACGGACCGGCCCCCGCCGCCTGTCCACTCTATCATCGGCCCATGAGCTATAGTCCGGAACCGCCCCCGACCGGTCGGACAGCAGGCCCCAATGAAGAGGATCGACCATGACTAAATTCATGTTGACCGGCAGGCCGCTTCACCCGAAGGCAGAGTCCGTAGCCGCCGGCTTTCGGCAGGGGCGCGTCAACCGGCGAGAATATATGGCGCTGATGGCCGGGTTGGGCGTCAGCACGGCCGGCGCCATCGCGCTTGGCGGCATCGCCCGGCCAACGCCGGCTTTCGCGCAGGAGCCCCAACGTGGCGGTGTGCTCCGGGTAGCCATGCAGGTCAAACCATTTCGCGACCCGCGCACGTTCGATGGCGTCGAGATGTCAAACATCGCTCGCCATTGCAACGAGTATCTCGTCCGATGGAACCGCGACTTCACGTTCGAACCCTGGCTCCTCGAAAGCTGGGAGGCCAGCGACGACGCCAAGACGCTCACGCTCAAGGCCCGGCAGGGCATCACGTGGTCGAACGGGGACGCGTTCAATGCCGACGACGTGATCCACAATCTTGCCCGCTGGTGCCATGCGGCGACTCCCGGCAACTCTGTCGCCTCGCGGGTTGGCGCGCTGATCGATACCAGCACCAACCAAGCGCGTAGCGACGCAATCGAGCGCGTCGACGACTACACGGTAAAGCTCAACCTGTCGTTTGCCGATGTATCTCTTATCGCGGGCTTCACCGACTATCCGGGCCTCGTGATGCACCGCAGCTATGACGGCGACCCCGATCCACTGAAGGCGCTGTCTGTCACCACCGGGCCATGCGAGCTCGTCGCATGGGACGCCAGCACGCGCGCCGAGGTCAGGCGCAAGCAGTCGCCCTGGTGGAAGGGCGAGTTCCTGCTCGACGGCATCGCCTGGACCGATTACGGCTCCGACCCCAACACGATGTTTTCGGCTTTCGAATCGGAAGAGATCGATGCCAACCACGAGACGTCGGGAGACATACTTTCCCAGGCGGAAGCCATCGGGCTGGCGACCTCCGAGATCCAGACTGCCAACACGGTAGTGGCCAGGTTCAACGTCGCAAGCGCGCCTTATGACGACGAGCGCGTGCGCCGCGCTGCGCAACTGGCCGTGGACAATGAAGCGATCGTGATGCTCGCGATCAACGGTCTCGGATCCGCCGCGGCGAACCATCACGTCGCTCCCATCCACCAGGAATATGCCGACATCGGTCCGCACAAGCGCGACGTCGAGGCGACGAAGGCGTTGCTGGCCGAAGCAGGCAAGGCGGATTTGGAGTTCGAGCTGATTTCAGCGGACGACGAATTCTATAAGGCCACCGGCGATGCGGTTGCGGCGCAGATGCGCGATGCCGGGCTGAGCGTCAAGCGCACGGTTCTTCCCGCCTCCACTTTCTGGAACGACTGGACCAAGTTTCCGTTCTCCTGCACCGAATGGCTCGGCCGCCCGATGGGAGTGCAGGTTCTGTCGCTTGCCTACCGATCGGGAGCGGCATGGAACGAGAGCGCGTTCTCGGACAAGGAATTCGACGACCTGCTCGACAAGGCCGTGGCTACGCCCGACGTGGAGGAGCGACGCAAGCTGATGGCGAGGATCGAGCAGATCCTGCGCGATTCCGGGGTTATCATCCAGCCGTACTGGCGCTCGGTCTACCGCTCTTCGCGGCAAGGCGTTCACGGCTGCGAGCAGCATCAGGCCCTGGAGCAACATTTCGAAGGAGCCTGGATCGAGGCCTGATTCATCTCGGGGGGAAATCTGCACCTAAGCTGTAGACATCACGGTCTCAATCACCCAATCTTCGCCATGGGAACAAAAGCGCTATTAAAAAGCGCCTCAGGCTTCAGTGAGTGAATGACCAAGGGATGGACATTATACGATCCACGGCTGGCGTGGATCCTGGTAGCGCCCGTGTTGTTGCTGCTGGTCTTTTTCCTGCTGCTCCCGATCGCCGTCATGGCGATCTACACCTTCTTCACCTTTGTCACGGCCGGGGTCGAAACGAGCACGCTGACGCTGGCGAACTGGCACGAGTTCCTGACCGACACTTATTATCACGGCTTCCTCATCAAGACGTTGCGGGTCGGCGCCATGACGGCGCTGATCTGCGGGGTTCTCGGATATTTCCCGGCCTATTTCATCTGGGCGACGACGTTCAGGCACAAGTGGCTTCTGCTGCTGCTGCTGATCGTGCCGTTCTGGATCAGCTTCACCATCCGCACCTTTTCGTGGATTCATATCTTGGGGGAGCAGGGTCTCATAAACGTCACGCTGCTCCAGCTAGGCCTGATCGACGAACCGTTGCGGATGCTCTACACGGAAGGCGCCGTGATCATGGGCCTGCTGCATTTTCTGCTGCCTTACATGATCCTCAACATTTACGTCAGCCTCGAAAGCATCGACCGGACCTTGATCGCCGCGGCCCGGTCCATGGGTTGCACCAGCGCGCAGGCCTTCCGGGAAGTCACGCTGCCGCTTTCGCTGCCCGGCCTCGCTGCTGGCCTGTTACTCTGTTTCGTGCTGGCGGCAGGCAGTTACGTCACGCCACAACTGCTCGGTGCCGGTCGCGACGCGCTGTTCGGCAACCTCATCTATGACACCATAATGGGGCAGTTGAACTGGCCGATGGGC
>JAEYXI010000279.1 GCA_023428515.1 Pseudomonadota bacterium
GCCGATTTCCCGACGCGGTTTGCCTATTCGCTTGGGCTCCGGCAGTCGCGGATCGAGCCGATCATGGCCGACTGGGTGCTTGAACTCGGCGTCCCGATCTATCGCGAGCGCGAGGTGGCCGGATTCGCCGAGCATGACGAAGGCGTCGACGTCGCGCTAAGCGACGGGTTGTCGTTGCGCGCGCAGTACCTAGTCGGATGCGACGGTGGATGCAGCCTCGTACGCCGGATCGCCGGCATCGATTTTCCCGGCCAGGACGCGACGGTCAGCAACATCATCGCCAATGTCGAACTCGTCGAGACACCGGAATGGGGCATCCGCCAGGACGATGTCGGCATCCATTCGCTCGGGCGGCTGGACTACAGGATCGTCGACGGCAAGATCGTCTATGCCGATGCGGGGCCGGTCGGCGTTCTGGTGACGGAGCGACAGGTCGGCAGCGGCGAGCCGTCGCTAGAGGAGCTCAAGGCGGGAATGATCGCCGCCTTCGGCAGCGACTACGGCGTCCACAGCCCGACCTGGCTGTCACGATTCACCGATGCGACGCGGCAGGCGGCGGCCTATCGCAAGGGCCGCGTGCTGCTCGCCGGCGATGCCGCGCACATCCATTATCCGGCGGGCGGGCAGGGCCTCAACATCGGCGTGCACGACGCGGTCAATCTCGGCTGGAAGCTGGCGCAGGTGGTCAAGGGCATCTCGCCCGTGAGCCTGCTCGACACCTATCATGCCGAGCGGCATCCGGCGGGCGCCCGCGTGCTGCAGACGACGATGGCGGCGGGCGCGCTGCAGCGGCCGGGCGCGCGCGTCGAGGCGGTGCGCAACGCGATGGCGGAACTCCTGGGCATAGACGAGGCGCGCAAGCGCTTTGCCGGCATGCTCAGCGGTCTCGACCTCCGCTACGACCTCGGCGAGGGCCATCCGCTGCTCGGCCGGCGCATGCCGGATCTCGACCTGGTGACGGCGGCCGGCGAGGTCAGCGTGTTCAGCCTGCTGCACCAGGCGCGGCCGGTGCTGATCCGTTTCGGCGCGGCGGGCGGGACCGGCACGGCGCAGTGGGCCGAACGGGTGCAACTGGTCGATGCCGGTTACGACAGCGCGTGGGACCTGCCCGTGCTCGGCGAGGTGCAGGCGCCGGGCGCGGTGCTCGTCCGCCCCGACGGCTATGTGGCCTGGGTAGGCGAGGGGAGCGAGGCTGGTCTCGCCGACGCGCTCACCCGCTGGTTCGGTGCCGCCGCGTAGTCATGCGGCGGCTTGACGGCGCCGGGCGCGGTCGCCAGTAATCGCCGACCCACCCGCCGACAAACAGAAAGCGACATCATGGAAAAGATCATCCTGGACTGCGATCCCGGGCACGACGACGCGATCGCGATCCTTCTTGCGGCGGGCAATCCTGACATAGACCTTCTCGGCATCACCACCGTGTCGGGCAACCACAACGTCGACAACACCACGCGCAACGCGCTCTCCACATGCACCGCCTATGGCATCAAGGTGCCGGTCGCCAAGGGTTCGCCCGGTCCGCTGGTCGCCGACCAGGTGCTCGCCATCGAGATCCACGGCGAGACCGGCTTGGACGGACCGGAACTGCCACCCGCCTCCTTCGAGCTCGACAAGCGCCACGCCGTCGACTTCATCATCGAAACCGTCATGGCGCATGAGCCGAAGTCGGTAACGCTCGTGCCGGTCGGCCCCTACACCAACATCGCGCTCGCCGCCCGCAAGGAGCCGCGCATCGTCGAGAGGGTGAAGAAGGTCGTCGCGATGGGCGGCGCCTATACGCGCGGCAACATCACGCCCGCCGCCGAGTTCAACGTCTATGCCGACGCCGAGGCCGCCGACGTCGTCTTCCGCGCCGGCTGGGACGTCACCATGGTCGGCCTCGACCTCACCCATCAGGCGCTGGCCACGCCGGAGCTGCAGGACCGCGTGCGCGCCGTCGGCAGCCCGATCGCAAAATTCATCCTCGACATCTGGGAGTTCATCGACACGACCCATGGCGGCCTGCTGCAGATCCCGTATCCCGCCGTCCACGACGCCTGCTGCGTCGCCGCCATGATCGACCCCTCCGTCTTCACCACCGAAAAAGCCGACATCCGCGTTGAAACCGCAGGACGCTGGACCAAGGGCATGACCGTCTGCAATTTTGAAAAAATGGGCGGCATGCGCCATTTCGGCGGCACCGCGAACGAGCAGCAGGACTTCCGCCACACCGTGGCGATGGAGCTCGACCACAAAAAGTTCTGCGACCTGATCGTGGATGCGCTGGAGCGGCTGGCCAAGCAGAAGGCCTGACCTCAGCCATTGTCCACACGGTCCGGCCGTGCGGGCCGATCCGCACGGTTCCCCGGGCCCCGCCGGCTTCTCGGCCGGCGTTCCTCTTCCCGGATTTGTAGGCCGGCGCTATTTCTGAAATGATCGACACAAAATACGTTGAAAACCCGCCAGTCGATTCCTAGCTAATTCTGTATCGTTCAATACAGAAAGATGGAACCATGAGTGAATTGACTGGTAAGCGCGCCCTCGTGACGGGCGCGTCGCGCGGCATCGGTGCCGCGATCGCCTTGGCGCTGGCCGACAAGGGTGCGGATGTGGCGATCACCTATGAGCGCTCGGCCGATCGCGCCGCCGAGGTCGTCCGGGCGATCGAGGCGAAGGGCCGCAAGGCGCTCGCCATCCAGGCCGACAGCGCCGATCCGGCCGCGGTCAAGCGCTCGGTCGACGAGGCCGCCGAAGGCCTCGGTGGTCTCGACATCCTCGTCAACAATGCCGGCATCGCCCGCTTCGGTCCGTTCGCGGACCTCAGTCTTGAGGACATCGATGCGCTTTTGAACGTCAATGTGCGTTCGGCCGTGCTGGCCACCCAGGCGGCCATCCCGCATCTCGGGCAGGGCGGCCGCGTCGTCACCATCGGCTCCAACGCCGCCGAGCGCGCTCCCTTTAGCGGCATCGCCGTCTATTCTATGACCAAGTCCGCGCTCAACGGCTTGACGAGACACCTCGCGCGCGAGCTCGGGCCGCAGGGCATCACGGTGAACCTGGTGCAGCCGGGGCCGATCGACACGGACATGAACCCGGCCGATGGCGAACTCGCCGGCACGGTGCTCGGCCTGACCTCGCTCAATCGTTATGGAAAACCGGATGAGGTCGCGGCTACCGTGGCCTTCCTGGCCAGCCCGGCCGCCGGTTACATGACCGGGTCCATGCTCACCGTCGACGGTGGCCTGAACAACTGAGCGGGCAGCCCCATCAATATGAAAGGATCGACGCAAGTCGGTCCTTTCTTTCGTCAGGTCAGGCGGTTCCTGCGACGTTGGCGTCCCAGCCCATCATGGCGATGCGGGCGGCGTCTTCCAGCTCGGTGCGGCTCGCGCCGTCGCGCGCCAGGATCGACATGCCGCTCTGGACCGTCAGCACGAAGCGGGCGAGCGCGCCGGCGTCGACCGTATCGGGCAATTCGCCGTCGGCGATCGCCTGCTCGATCCGCGCCTTCAGGCGCTTAAATCCGCTGGCGCGCGCCGAATGCACCAGCGCGCCGAGCTCTTCGTGGCCTTCGCTGCCCACCGAGGAGAGCGCTACCATGCAGCCGTTGGGGATGTCGGCGCGGCATCCGCTCATCGCCGCCGCGGAGTCCATCAGGAACGACAGCACCGCTTCGCGCGCCGTGCCTGCAGGGTAAAAATTTGCCCAGAAGAGCGGCTCGAAATTCTCGCCATAATATCGCAGCGCCTCCGCATAGAGCGCTTCCTTCGAGCCAAACGCCGCGTAGAGGCTGGGCGAGCCGATCCCCATCGCCTTGGTCAGGTCGGCGATCGACGTCGCTTCGAATCCCTTGGACCAGAACAGCCGCGTCGCCTCCGCGAGCGCGGCTTCGCGATCGAAGGCGCGCGGCCGGCCACGGCTGCGTGAGGTCTCTTCGGCCTGTGCTTTGTCTGGTGTTTCCTTCATCGGGCGATACGGGTCGGGATTTCTGGATCGAATGATATATAAAGTCGGCAGCGCCTGTCCGCAACGAATCGGCGTTTCGGCCGGGCAGCAGCCCATGCCGGCTTCGCGCGCCCCATGTCCTCGCGGCTCGCCCCGTGAATAAGTTTTCCGGCAAATTCCCGGTCTGCGAAGATAATTCGTAGCCTTTCCAGTCGCTTGTCCGAAGCGCCGCATTTTTCCTGGCCACAATTTTTCCCCGTCCCCAAGACTTCCCCGACAATGCCTCGGCCTGCGCGGGCAGGCGGGCACCGGATCGGTCGTGCAACGGTGCGCGGCTGGGTGATGGACCCCGGTCCGACGTCTATCGAAAGGAGAGGCGGCGATGGACTGGAACCTGGCAATCGAGCGAAACCGCGAAGCGCTGAAGCGCATCGTGGCCATGTTAGTCGCCATGGCGGGGTTCGCCACCTCTCCCCTTGCGGGAGAGGATGTTTCGGCTCGGCGAGGCGAAGCCGAGGCGTTAGCCGAAGCTGGTGAGAGGTGCTTTTCCCCGGTTCCGACCCTGCCGCGCCATCTCCACCGCGCTATCCTGCGCCTGCTCAGGCCGGCAGAATCCGCCGCGCGGCGGCTGATCATCGTCGTGGCGCGCGGGCTGTCGGTGACACTCGCGCCGCCGCGCCCGCGCAAGGCGAAGCCAGGCCCGACCTTCCTGCGCAAGCCCGGCGGCACCGGCATCCTGATGCCATCAGGCTCCATGTCCAGCACGCGGCCGGGACCTCGCGCCCTCGCTTTGCCGCTGCTCGATCCGCTCAGGCCCTTTCGCACCCGGCGGCCGGTCGCGAATGGCGTTCCACGCATCTCGCTCCCCGGCGTCACCGCGCCGTCTCCCGTCGCGCCCCGCCGCCCGCCCGCGCCCAATGACCCGCTCGACGCGACCCGTCTCGCACTCCGCCTCCAGGCGCTCGGCGCGGCGCTGGACGACC
>JAEYXI010000289.1 GCA_023428515.1 Pseudomonadota bacterium
CCTTCACGACGGTCCTGCCCAGCTCGTCGCCTTCGCTTCCCTGCGACTGGGCAGCCGGATCTTGCGGGACGGTACCGCGCCGAAAGCCGCCCGCGACCGCGAGTTGAAGACGATCAAGGCAAGCCTCGTCGACGCCATGGAGGAGATCAGGGCGATTTCGGCCGGCCTGGCGCTGCCTCATATCGAGACGGCGAGCCTCGCCGAGGTGCTGTCGGCCGCCGTCAAGGCTCACGAACAGCGGATGAAGACGAAGGTATCGCTCTCCATTTCGGCCAATCTGCTGTCGCTTGATCCCGACGTGAAGATCTGCGCCTTCCGGTTCGTGCAGGAGGGGCTGGCCAATGCCTTTCGCCATGCAGGCGGCAAGGGCGTATCGGTCTCGCAGGCCTACGAAAACGGGCGCCTGTCGATAGAAGTTGCCGATCGTGGGCCGGGATTCGACGTCGACGCCGTGCCGCAGGAACGCCTCGGCCTGGCCTGCCTGCGCCAGCGTGTCGAAAGCTTGGGCGGAACCATTGTGATCGCATCCGCGTCTACAGGCACCCGGCTGACCATGTCGGTGGAGGTTCAGGATAACGAGGTTGCGCAATGGGCAGCATAAGGATCGCCATCATCGACGATCACCCGATGTTCAGGGCAGGCGTTGCGCAGAGCCTGCTGGAGGCCGGCGGTTTCGAGATCGTGGCGCAGGGCAGTACGCGCGATGACGCCCTGCAAGTCGTCGGGGACCACTCGCCGGACATATTGCTCCTCGACATCTCCATTCCGGGCGGCGGGCTGGAGGGATTGAACGCGATTCTCGGCCAGCACCCCCGCCAGAAGATCGTCATGCTGACCGTGTCGGAATCCGGCGGCGACGTCACCCGCGCCATGCGCAGCGGCGCCCAGGGCTACGTGCTGAAGGGGGTGGAGGCCGGGCCGCTGGCCCGGATATTGGAGAGCATCGCGGCCGGCGAACGCTACGTGTCGCCCGCCCTGTCCGCCCGTCTCCTATCGGATGGCGGGACAGGACAGGCGAATGGAGGGTCGCCGATAGACGCTCTCGACGAACGACAGCGCCGCATTCTCGACTTCGTATCGGCTGGCCTGAGCAACAAGGAGATCGCCATCGAACTCGATCTCCAGGAGAAGACGATCAAGCACCAGATGACGCGAATCTTCTCGAAGCTGGCGGTGAGCAACAGGACCGAGGCGGCGATGGTATTCCGCGATGCATTGCAACTGCCTACCGCTTCAGACGACGCAGCCGCGAATAGTCCGAGGTCCTGGCCGCCCGGTTGACGATGCGCCTGCCCCGGTTGTCGCGCATTTCATAGCGGCCGGCGCTCAACTCCTCCTCGAAGCCGTTCCTGTGGCGCAGCCGAAGAGTGCGCGGAACTCCCGCCCGTGCGGGCGCAGCTTTCGCGCCGTTTTCAGGAGCTGGAGCACTTTCGTTGCCGGTCTCTGCGCTGCCATTGCCATTGCCGCTGCTATTTCCGTTTCCATTGTTGTTTCCGCTACCGGCATTGCCGTTGCCGGCATCCCCGTTGCCACCGCCGCCAGCATTTCCATTGCCATTGCCATTTCCATTGCCATTGCCGTTTCCATTCCCGTTTCCTTGCGCTCCGGCCGCCTCGATCATCAAGGCTGCAAGAAGAAGCGCTGAAAGGAAAACTCGTCTCGACGGCATGGCGCTGCTCAACTCCGCACGGGGAGGAAGTCCCGGAAGAAACGCCCGCCGCCGCAGCAGCGCTGCGGCAGCGGGTGGCCCGGCAGGAGGGACGTTACTGCACGGGTTTGCTTTGCATCATCACCCCGACAGGGCGACCAACAGTGCAACGGACAGGCCTAGCATGAACACTGGCGTGAGAAGCCAGCGGGCCTGGTAGACGCTTCTGTCCATAGCGACGATCCCATTTTCGGAGCATCAACTCGCCCGGTTCGCCCATGTTCCGGTGAACTGCATGCTCAAGACCTTTGCGTCGGCATTCCAGTCGAACGTCCGCGCATTCGGGACCTTCGTCCATCACTTCCCGGCAGAGGTCCGCCGGTGGAACAGCCCCTCCCAAGTCACGTTGGATCGACGTGTGCAGGGTCACAACGGACCCGCAAAAACAGGAAGGAGTTCGAGATGAAAACGCACGTTTCCGCCTTGGCGGCCGGCATTCTCCTGCTGGCTGGCACTGGCATCGCAGCGGCTCAGGATGTGGTGATCGCGCCCGAGCAGCAGACGGTCATCCGTGAGTATGTGAGGTCGAAGCCCATTGCTTCGATCGACCTGCCCGGCGTCGAGCTCAACATCGGCTCCACGCTTCCGGACACGGTCGAGCTACACACGATCGAAGCGCCCGATGTCGCCTATAGCTACACTGTCGTCGGTGGCCGCACCTATGTCGTCGAACCCGGTACGCGCAAGGTCGTCTATGTCCTCGACTGACGCCTCAGCCGACTGAACCCTGCACGCGCCCCGAGGCGCGGCAGCGGTCCCAAAAAATCGAAGAGGTAATGATCATGAAAAAGTTTGTCGTCGCGGCGGCAACTGCCGCCCTTTTTGCGGGCACAGCTCTCTCCACTGCCCAGACGCAGGACACGGCGCAGGACACCCAGGGAACTGGCGCCCAACAAGAAATCATCAAGAAGCCCAATGCCGGCTCCGGCACCAAGGCCGCGCCGAGCGAGCAGAAGCCCTCTGCCCAGGGTGAGGCCTCCGGCAAGGTCCAGACCGAGGGCCAGGCCCAAACCGAAGGTCAGTCCGGCGCCGCCGGCGGCACCGCTCAGGGCGAAGTGAAGCCGGATGGATCGGCATCCGGAAGCACCGAGGGTCAGGCACAGACCGGGCAGACCGAGGCTGACCAGATGAAGAAGAAACAGAACCAGGCTTCGGGCGAGCAGAAAGAGGAGCAGAACTCCGGGCAGGCTGGCGCCGAGACCGAGGCCGCTCCTGGCGAGCAGAAGCAGGACCAGGCCGGCAGCGAGACGGAAAAGGCCCCTGGTCAGCAGGAGCAGCAGACCGGTGAGAGCGAACAGAAGCCGTCCAACGAGACGACCGGCAGCATTGACATCAACACCGAGCAGAAGACCGAGATCACCCAGGTCTTCCGCGAAGCGAAGTCCGAGCCGGTCGATGTCGACTTCGAGGTGAATGTCGGCGTGGCGGTGCCGCGCACGGTGACCCTGCGGCCGCTTCCGCCGCGCGTCATCGAGATCGTGCCGGCCTATCGCAGCTACGAATATTTCGTGCTGGCCGACGGCCGCATCATCATCGTCGAGCCCGATACGCTGAAGATCGTCTACGTCCTGGTGGTTTAGCCTGCGGGACTCTGAGCAGAGGGGATTGGAAGGCTGCTTCCAATCCCCTCTCTTTTCTTCCAAAATTTCCATTGATTATGACATTGCTTTTCCCTATATGGGCGCTTGCCCAAAGTCGCACGTGCCTGTGGGTGTCCGCCGGTCCCTCGAATGGCGAGGAAATCGGTAAGGTAACCGGAGCTAACCCCTCCGGTCGGTTCAGCGGCCAACCGCCGACCCGAGGACACCTTGAAGCAACGACGGTGCGGGCCTTTCTGGTTCTCTTCCGGTCGTCCAAAGACCGGGGTTACTGAAGAGGCACACCATCATTGCCGGCAGTGCGGAAGGGGTCTCCCATCCAAGCCAAGGCAGACAAAGCGAACCGAAGCCGGGCTGGCCAAGGTTCATCGCCGCGAGACGGCTTTTCATGGTTCCGGGGTCTCCACCGGCTGGTTCCATGAACGACTGTCCCGCCTTTGTTTGACCGCATGCCGCGTGGCCTGAGCGCCCGCGCGCATGAGCATGCTTGCGCGCCCGCAAGGCGTGAATGGAGAGACCGATGGCAACCCAGCGTATCCTCGACTTCCTTGCCACCCGACGTCCCGATGGTCCCTGCCTCGTCGTCGACCTCGACGTCGTGCGCGACAACTTCCGCGCCTTCGAGAAGGCTCTTCCCGATTCCAAGATTTATTACGCGGTGAAAGCGAACCCTGCGCCCGAGATCCTGCGCCTGCTCGCTTCGATGGGTTCCTCCTTCGACACCGCGTCAGTTGCCGAAGTCGAGATGGCGCTTGATGCGGGGGCAACCGCAGACCGTATCTCCTTCGGCAACACCATCAAGAAGGAGCGCGACATCGCGCGCGCCTTTTCGCTCGGCATCCGTCTCTTCGCCGTCGACTGCGTCGAGGAGGTGGAGAAGGTTTCCCGCGCCGCTCCCGGCAGCCGCGTGTTCTGTCGCGTGCTGACCGACGGCGAAGGCGCCGAGTGGCCGCTGTCGCGCAAGTTCGGCTGCGAGCCTGCGATGGCCGTCGACGTGCTGCGCCACGCGAAGACGCTCGGGCTCGACCCCTACGGCGTGTCCTTCCATGTCGGCTCGCAGCAGTGCGCCCTGACCGCCTGGGACCGCGCGCTCGGCGACGCCAAGCGCGTCTTCGCGACGCTCGCCGAGGAAGGCATCGTCTTGAAGATGGTCAACATGGGCGGCGGCTTCCCGACCCGCTACCTGAAGGACGTGCCGGTCGCGCAGGCCTACGGCCAGGCGATCTTCGGCGCGCTCAGGAAGCACTTCGGCAACCAGCTCCCGGAGACCATCATCGAGCCGGGCCGCGGCATGGTCGGCAATGCCGGCGTCATCAAGTCAGAAGTCGTGCTGATCTCCAAGAAGGCCGACAACGACAATGTGCGCTGGGTCTATCTCGACATCGGCAAGTTCGGCGGCCTCGCCGAGACGATGGACGAGGCGATTCGCTACCCGATCGTGACCGCGCGGGACGAGGATGAGAAATCCCCCTGCGTCCTCGCCGGCCCGACCTGCGATTCCGCGGACGTCATGTACGAGAAGACCCCCTACCCTCTGCCCCTCTCGCTGACCATCGGCGACGAGGTGCTGATCGAGGGGACGGGCGCCTACACGACGACCTACGCTTCGGTCGCCTTCAACGGCTTCGAGCCGCTCCGATCCTACGTGATCTGAAGGTTGGGCGCGATTCACTGAAAATCGCGCCCAGCCCACTCGCTTTCACGCGAAAGTCCGCGCAAGGCGCCGGCTTTCGACCCTTGTGAACAAATTCTGCTGCTCGCAAAGGCCTGGAAAGATGCAAGCTGCTGTAATCGTTGAAAAAGATCCCGTCACGTTCGCCATTTCGGCCGAAATCGACCAACAGTCGCCGGCCGTCGCGGCTGCGCGCGATTCGTTGCTCGCCCGCGCCATGGGATTGAACTGGAAGAAGAAATCGTCGCAGAAGCTGCGCCGCGGCCGGCGTCCGTCGGAGGGCCTCGCCTTCGTCGCACGCGACGAGGACGGAACGCTCGCCGGCACGGTACGCCTGTGGGACGTCGCGACCGGCGACGGCCGCCCTGCCCTGCTGCTCGGACCGCTCGCCGTCGACCCGTCTCTTAAGAGCGCTGGAATCGGCAAGGCCTTGATGCTGCACGCTATTTCCGAGGCGCAGAGGCTCGGCCACAAGGCGATCCTGCTGGTCGGCGACGCCGGTTATTACGGCCGTTTCGGCTTCTCGGCCGACAAAACCGGCGAGCTTTCCATGCCAGGCCCCTACGAGCGCCACCGCTTCCTTGCGCTGGAACTCGTCCCCGGCGCGCTCGACGGCGCGACCGGCACCTTGCGTCCGACCGGCCGCAAGGCGAAGGCCGCACGCGTCGCGGCGGCGGCCTGAAAAGCCTTATCCTACAATAGCTTGAGAGCGCTCAGCCGAGCAATTGGCTGAGCGCCATGGCGACCGACATGTCGCCTTCGACCTTGATCTTGCCGGTCATGAAGGCGGTCGTCGGCGACAGATCGCCCGAGATCAGATCCTCCAGATCCGACAGCGACAACTTGATCGTGCAATCCGTGTTCTGGTCATCAATCGAGATCGTCGCGCCGTCGATCACAATGACCCCGTCCGATCCGGTGTCGAATTTCACCGAGCGGTCGAAGCCAGCACTCTCCACCTTCGGCTTGATCTGATCCACGATCTGTTGGACACCCATCGAACTCTCCTGTTTTCCATGCCGTTGAGGGCCGCGCTGCGACCGGAGGCTTGTGGGGAAGATAGCCCGAAAGCGCGCCGCCTCAAGCCTGGGATGGCGTTACCATGGGTGAGGCGGCCCAGCGCGTCAATGCGACTTCGCCGGCGGGTCCTTGAAGCCCTTCGCCATTTCCCGCGCAGTCGAGCCCTGCTGCATCCTGCGGCGGATCGTGTTGTCGCGGATCTCGTCCTTGGACAGGAAATCGACCTGCTCGACCAGAACCTCGTGGATCAGCTCCTCGCCGATCTTCTCGTTGATCTTCTTGCGGACGCCATCGCGGAAAGCGTCGAGGTCGAGCGTCTCGTGGCTGACGAAATCGAGATCCGGATTGCCGTAGATATAGGAATAGACCTGGTCGACGATCAGCGCGTCGGCCGGCACCGACAGCCTCGCCACCTTCTCCGGCTCGACCGTGTAGACGAGGCGCGTGAGGAAGTAGCCGATTATCTGCCCCTCACGCAGCACCGGAACCGAAACGATGTCCGTCTTGATATAATCGAGCCCACCGAGCAGAGCCGGCGGCGCGGGGGCATCCATCTTGGCCGAGGCGTTCTGGAAGGAATAGAAGACAGCGCCAATCGTCACGGCGCAGATCCAGATCGCGGCGGCGACGAACTTGATCACCGCCCGTATCCGAATTCGCCGGCCGAATAGGTGCCGTCATTCTCGGCGTGCTGGATGACGTTCTGCATCAGCGCCGCGACCTCGTTGACAGCGGAAAGATGCGCGCGGATCGCCGCCTCATTGTCGGCGAGCTTGTCGCGCAGGCGGATCAGGCCGTCACGATGCTCGGCCGGCACGCTGCCCTCGCGGGCACCCTTCAGCGCGCGCGTAAGTTCGTAGAGATAGCGGCTCTTCCTGGCGTTGGAGGCCTTGATGTCGAAGCGGATGTCGGTGCGTATCGAAGAGGTCTCCTCCTCGACCGCCTCCGAAATGCGGCCTATCAGAGCGCCGAGATTGACGGCAGGCATGGTCTGCTCGATGGCGGGGCGAAGGGCGAGGTTCTGGCCCGGACTCTGGATTTCAGGCGCGTAAAGGGACATTCGATTTATCCGTTCGTAGACTGAATTTCTTTCCTGGCGGGCAACACCGAGGCTTCGGTCAGAAGCTCGGACAGCGAGCGTTGCATGCCGTCGATGACGACGGGCGCGACGTGGAACCGGCTTTCGCTTTCAATCGTGTTTCCGACTTCGGCCGGCCGGCTTGCCTCGGTTGTTTCTGCAACGGGCTTTGCCTCGGCGGCATAACGTCCACCCAGCATGCGGTCTGCTATGCCAATGCCCCCGCGTTCGGCCACGACTGCCGCAACCTTCTCAGCGAGCATCGACTTCCACATCTCGCCCGCCATGCCCTTGCCGTAGACGGCCGCACCGTCCTTCGGCAGCATGTTCTGGATGAAGGTTTGCAAGACCATCGCCTCGAAGCGCCGAAAGGTTTCCGGGGCGGCGGCCTTGCCCGCTTCCGCCGGCGCCGCCGCTTCGGTCGTGCCTTCGACGCTGAATGTGGCCTTCGCCGCCGCGTCCGACCGGCGCGCAAGCTCGGTCCGAGCCGTCGCGATGTCGGGCAGCGCGGGCGGACGCATGACGTCCAGTGCTACATGGTTCGGCGCAGAGATGGGCAAGATGCCGCTCCCGTTTCTCGATGCCGATCATGAACCGGCAAGCTTGTGGCAGCCTTACTTGCCGTGTTTCAGGCGCTGGCCGATGATCTCCAGGCGCTCCTTGTCGCCGCGCTCCCGCTCGTCGGCGGCGCGTGCTTCGCGATAGTTTCGTTCGACCATGTTGCTGCGGGCGGTGGCGGCCGCGACCTTCGTCGCTTCGCTGGTGGCCAGCCTGCTATTTGTGTCTTCGCGCGACAGCGCCGAGCCTATGCTGCGGTGGTAGACCTCGGGAAAAAGACCCGACAGGGAATCGTCCGCGTTGAAACGGTCGACGATCTCAGCCGCGTCCTTCTTGGCCGCAAGCGCTTCAGCAACAAAGCCCGCATGGCGAAGCTCATGCATAGCCTTGAGCTGTTCCTGCAGCGTGAGGAGTTTCTTCAGTCGCTTCACGCGGTCGGTCAAAAGGTCACCTCCCGATGGTGATATCGACGAAACTGTCGGCGAACAGGCTGAGCATGGTGCCGACGGCGAAGTAGAAGATGATCAGGCCCGCCCCGATGACGAAGGGCAGCGAGATGAAATAGACCGGAATCTGCGGCACCAGCTTGTTGACGAAGCCGATGGTCAGGTTGACCAGCAGCGAATAGGCGACGAACGGGCTGCCGAGCCTCAGCACGACGAGGAAGCTCTCCGACAGAGTGTCGGTGACGTCGACAAGTGCCGCCTGCGGATTGAACAGCACGTCGAGCGGCGCGACCTCATAGGAAGCGACCAGCGCGCGGATGATCTCGTGGTGGAAGTCGAATATGAAGAGGAGCAGCAGCGCCGAGAAGGAGATGATGGCGCCGAGTGCTGCCTGCGGTTCGCCGTCCTCTATGCCCGGACCGCTGGTGCCGCCATAGCCGATCAGCATGGCGATGGCTGCACCGATGAACTGCAGGGCGAGGATGTAGAGCCGCGCCAGAAGGCCGATCAGCACGCCGATCAGCAGCTCTGAGGCGATGCGTGGGACGAGCACGCCGGGACGGCGGTCGGCGAAGGGGTAGATCTGATCCCAGAGAAGAACGAGCAGGCCTCCGGTGGCGGCGAGCGCGACGAACAGCCGGACCTGCATCGGCACCCGCACGCTGGACAGGCCAGGCATCACGAGAAAACAGGCGCCGATGCGGCAGAACGCGAGGAACGCGGCGATGACCGCGCCTTCGACGGTCGCGGTCACGAGATGGTCCCGAGGATGCGCAATTCGACGCCCTTGGCGATCTCGACATGGGAGAGAACGGGAAGCGTCGGGAACAGCCGCTCGATGATCATGCGCACATAGGGCCGCGCGTCTGGCGCGGTGACGAGGACAAAACGTTCGCCCGCATCGAGATGGGTGCGGATCGCCTTGGAGGCGTCCTGGCCGAACTCCTCGAGCTGACGCGGGTCGATGTCGAACTCGCGCACCTCGCCCTTGGCGTCGCGCTTGAGCGCTTGGTGGAAGGCGAGATCCCAACGGTTGCCGAGGCGCAGCACCTTGAGCACACCGCCTTCGGAGAGATCGCCGCAAATCTGTTGCGCCATGCGGATGCGCACGTGCTCGACGATCTGCTCGGTGCGGCGCACATGTGGTGCGATCTCGGCGATCGCCTCGATGATGAGGTGCAGGTTGCGGATCGACACGCGCTCGGCGAGCAACAGCTTCAGCACCGCCTGCAGACCGGGATAGGTGATGTGCGAAGTGCAGATCTCGTCGGCGAGTTTTTTGTATTCCGGGTCCTGGCGATCGAGCAGCGCCTTCATGTCCTTGTAGGAAAGGAGCTGCGGCAGGTTGTTGCGGATGACCTCGGAGAGGTGGGTGAGCAGCACCGACATGTTGTCGGCGAATGTGTACTGCTCGCGCTTCAAATCTTCCGAAAACATCTCCGGCACCGACCAGGCGCGCATGCCGAACGCGGGCTCGCGCACTTCCTCGCCGGGAATCTCAGGCGCCGGGCGGTTGCCGAGCAGCACCATGATCTCGCCGACGCGCATGGCATGCTCGGCGACGACGGTGCCGTGGACCTTGATCTGGTAGCTCTTCGACGGGATGCCGAAATCGTCGGTGAGCTTCACCTCCGGCACAACGAAGCCGTACTGCTGGGCGAATTTCTTGCGCATCTTCGACATGCGAAAGGCAAGTTCCTGATGCGCGACGATCAGCTTGGTCGAAAGCTGCTTGCCGATCAGGAGCTCGATCTCGGCGGTGGCGAGCGAGGCCTTGACGGAGTTCTTCTCCTCGTCGGCCTTGTTGGCCGCCTCCTGCTTCTTCGCGGCTTCCGCGGCGGCGGTGCGGCGGTTCGCCTGCAGCGGGATGATGTAGGCGAGCGCCGCCATGGCGCCGGCAAGCGTCAGGAACGGGAACATCGGCAGGCCGGGCATGAGCGACAGCAGGACCAGCAGAAGGGCGGCGACATACAGAGCGCGCGGATAGGCGCCGAGCTGGCCGAACACCGCCTTGTCGGCCGAGCCGCGCGTGCCGCCCTTGGAGACGAGCAGGCCGGCGGCGAGCGAGACGATGAGCGCCGGGATCTGTGTGACGAGGCCGTCACCGACCGAGAGCTTTATGAACACGTCGGAGGCATGGGTGAGGTCCATGCCGTGGCGGAAATAGCCGATGGTGATGCCGCCGACGATGTTGATGAAGGTGATGATGAGGCCGGCGATAGCGTCGCCGCGGACGAATTTCGAGGCGCCGTCCATCGAGCCGAAGAAGGAGCTTTCCTCCTCGAGCTCGCGGCGGCGGAGCTGCGCGGTCTTGTCATCGATGACGCCGGCGGAGAGATCGGCATCGATCGACATCTGCTTGCCGGGAATGGCGTCGAGGGTGAAGCGCGCGCCGACCTCGGCGATACGGGTCGCACCCTTGGTGATGACGATGAAGTTCACGATGATCAGGATCATGAACACGATGAGGCCGATGACGAAGTCGCCGGACATCACCAGGTTCGAGAAGCCGGAGATCACATAGCCCGCCGCGTGCGTGCCCTCATTGCCGTGCGACAGGATCATGCGGGTCGTCGCGATGTTGAGCGACAGGCGCAGCATGGTGGCGATGAGCAGGATCGTCGGGAAGGACGAGAAGTCGAGCGGCCGCTGGATCCAGAGCGCGACCATCAGGATGAGCACCGAGATCGCGATCGAGAAGGCGAGGCCGATGTCGATCATGAAGGCGGGGATCGGCAGGAAGAGCACCGCCAGGATAACGACGATGCCGAGCGCGAAGAAGACGTCGCGGCCATTCTTGGCCATCGGTTCCGCGCCGACTGTCTCCGTTATCGCCATGTCTCAGCCCAATCGCAACGACCCGCGCAGGCGCAGGCGCGATCAGGCTAGACGCCCAAGCTTGTGCGAGGGTGGGCTTCATGGCGGAAGGGCGGAGCCTAGTCTCCGCAAGTTCGCGCTGCCCTTCACCTACCTGCCGGCATCCCCGTAAACAGGGAGAGGCGAAGCGTTCGCCATGCCGCATTTCATCTTCGTCATGCCTCATTTCCGACCTGGCCGCGCTCTCTCCCTTTACCCTCGAGGTAATCGACCGCTCTACGCGTTCTTGCGAAAGTCCCCGCACATCAACGGATCGCCGCCGGGAGATTCGGCCACTGAAGCGAGGAGATCGCCATGACCGCCAATTCCAACGCCAGAACGGAGACCTCGACCAGCGCCACCTCCGAGACGACCCGGGCCGTCGTGCAGGAATTCCTGGCCGCCCGGCTGGACGGGGATACCGAGCGGCTCGTCGCGCTGTTCGCCGACGAGGTCGACTGGGTGCTCGCCGAGAACCCTACCGTCCCATGGATTCGCCCGCGGTCTACTGCGGCGGAATGTGCTGCCCAGTTCACGGAATTGATGGAATACACCGTGCCCGAGGATGCGCGCGCCTCGGTTGACACGTTCCTCGTCGACGGCGCGAACGCCGTCCTGATGGGACATCTGTCGGGGACCGTACGCGCGACGGGAAAATCCTTCGAGGGCCCGTTCGCGCTGCACCTCACCGTCGTGAACGGCCGGATCGTCCGGCACCGCCTCTATGAGAACAGCCTGTCGATTGCCCAAGCCTGCGTCCCGTGATGGCATAGCTCCCGCCGGAGCGGGAGACCAGGGAAGCGCTATGCTCAGGCCGGCAGGACTGTCGAGCCCATAAGCGCCCCGTCGATGGCGCGCGCCGCCTGGCGGCCCTCGCGGATCGCCCAGACGACCAGCGACTGGCCGCGCCTGATGTCGCCGGCGGTCCAGAGCTTGTCGACGCTGGTGCGGTAGTCGCGGTCGTTGGCAACCACATTGACCGAGCGGCGGACATCGGTGGAGAGCTTGAGCTGGCCGTCGAGTTCCTTGGTGACGCCGCCGGCGATCGGGCCAGCGAAGCCGATGGCGATGAAGGCGAGATCGGCACGGATGACGAACTCGGTGCCGGCGATCGGCTTGCGCTTCTCATCGACCTCGCAGCACTTGACGCCGGTGAGCTGGCCGTCCTCGCCGATGAATTCGAGGGTGGCCACCTGGAACTCGCGCTCGGCGCCTTCGGCCTGGCTGGAGGACGTGCGCATCTTGGTCGCCCAATAGGGCCAGACCGCGAGCTTGTTCTCCTTCTCCGGCGGTTGCGGGCGGATGTCGAGCTGGGTGACGCGCACCGCGCCCTGGCGGAAGGCCGTGCCGACGCAGTCGGATGCCGTGTCGCCGCCGCCGACCACCACGACGTGCTTGCCGCCGGCGAGGATCGCCTCTGCCGGCCATGCGGTAGACTGGATGTCCTCGCCACCGACGCGCTTGTTCTGCTGGACGAGATAGGGCATCGCGTCGTGCACGCCTTCGAGGTCGTCGCCCGGAATGCCTGCCGCGCGCGGCGTCTCGGAGCCGCCGCAGTAAAGCACCGCGTCGTACTCGGCGAGAAGCTCGGAAGCCGGCTTGTCGACGCCGACATTGACGCCGCAGAAGAAGGTAACGCCCTCGCCTTCCATCTGCTTCACGCGGGCGTCGATATACTTCTTCTCCATCTTGAAGTCCGGGATGCCGAAGCGCATCAGCCCGCCGGGCTTCGACTCGCGCTCGTAGACATGGACATCGTGGCCGACACGGCCGAGCTGCTGGGCAGCGGCCATGCCTGACGGCCCGGAGCCTATGATCGCGACCCGCTTGCCGGTCTTGTCCTGCGCCGGATAGGGACGGATGTAGCCAGTCTCGTAGGCCTTGTCGGCAATCGCCTGCTCGACCGTCTTGATGGCGACCGGAATGTCCTCGAGGTTCAGCGTGCAGGCTTCCTCGCAGGGCGCCGGGCAGATCCGGCCGGTCCATTCCGGGAAATTGTTGGTCGAATGCAGGTTGCGGATCGCGGCGTCCCAGTCGCCATTGTAGACGAGGTCGTTCCAGTCGGGGATCTGGTTGTGGATCGGGCAGCCGGTCGGGCCATGGCAGAAGGGCACGCCGCAATCCATGCAGCGCGCGGCCTGTTTCTCGACCTCCTTGTCCGACATCGGCAGGGTGAATTCCTTGAAGTGCCGGATGCGGTCGGACGCCGGCTGGTACTTGTGCACCTGCCGGTCGATCTCGAGGAAACCTGTTACCTTGCCCATTCTTCTACTCTCGTGACTTAGCCCGGCACTCCTAGGCGCGGGGTCAGCTTGGCGGGGTCTTGTGACATCAAGCGGCCAGCCTTGCAACGCATGCCGGCCGCGGAGGCTTGGCGCGGCTATTCCGCCGCGACGCCCATGCGCATGCGGGCCATCTCTTCCAGCGCGCGTTTGTATTCGACCGGCATGACCTTCCTGAATTTCGGCCGGTAGTCGGCCCAGTTGTCGAGGATCGTCTTGCCCTTGGCCGAGCCGGTGAAATGCACGTGGTTGGAGATGAGCTGGTAGAGCCGCTCCTCGTCGTGGCTGGTCATGTCGCCCGACACGTCGACACGGCCCTTGTGGTCGATGTCGCCGCCATGATGGTGGAATTTTTCGAGCAGGTAGTCCTCTTCGGGCACCGGCTCAAGCTCGACCATCGCCATGTTGCAGCGCTGGGCGAAGTCGCCGGCTTCGTCGAGCACATAGGCGACGCCGCCCGACATGCCGGCGGCGAAGTTGCGACCCGTCTTGCCGATGACGACGACGATGCCGCCGGTCATGTATTCGCAGCCATGGTCGCCGACGCCCTCGACGACGACCGCAGCACCCGAATTGCGCACGGCGAAGCGTTCGCCGGCCACGCCGCAGAAATAAGCCTCGCCTTCGGTGGCGCCGTAGAGCACGGTGTTGCCGACGATGATGGAGTCCTCGGCGACGATCTTTGCCTCTTCAGGCGGACGGATGACGAGGCGGCCGCCGGAGAGGCCCTTACCGACGTAGTCGTTGCCGTCACCGATCAGCTCGAAGGAGACGCCGCGCGCCAGGAAGGCGCCGAAGGACTGGCCGGCCGTGCCCCTGAGCTTCACCTGGATCGTATCCTCGCGCAGGCCCTTGTGGCGGAAGCGCTTGGCGACCTCGCCCGACAGCATGGCGCCGGCGGAGCGGTCGACGTTGCGGATCTCGGCCTCGATCACGACAGGCTGGCGCGATTCCAGCGCCGGCCTGGCCTGCTCGATCAGCCTGCGGTCGAGCACGTCATCGATCGGGTGCTTCTGGCGCTCGGTCCAATAGGTCGCCTCGCGCGGCGCTTCCGGCTTGTGGAAGATGCGCGTGAAGTCGAGGCCGCGCGCCTTCCAGTGGTCGACCATGGCGCGCTTCTCGAGCAGGTCGGTGTCCCCGATGATCTCGTCGATGTGCCGGTAGCCCATGGCGGCCAGCAGTTCGCGCACCTCTTCCGCAACGTAGAAGAAGTAGTTGATGACGTGCTCGGGCGTGCCCTTGAAGCGCTTGCGCAAAACCGGATCCTGCGTCGCGACGCCGACCGGGCAAGTGTTGAGGTGGCACTTGCGCATCATGATGCAGCCCGCCGCGATCAGCGGCGCGGTGGAGAAGCCGAACTCGTCCGCGCCGAGCAACGCGCCGACAATGACGTCGCGGCCTGTGCGCAGGCCGCCGTCGACCTGCAGTGCTACTCTGGAGCGCAGCCCGTTCAGCACCAGTGTCTGGTGCGTCTCGGCAAGACCCATCTCCCAGGGCGAGCCGGCATGCTTCAGCGAAGTCAGCGGCGAAGCGCCGGTGCCGCCATCATAGCCGGAGATGGTAATGTGGTCGGCGCGCGCCTTGGCGACGCCCGCCGCGACAGTGCCGACGCCGACCTCCGACACCAGCTTCACCGACACGTCGGCCGCCGGGTTGACGTTCTTCAGGTCGTAGATGAGCTGCGCCAGATCCTCGATCGAATAGATGTCGTGGTGCGGCGGCGGCGAGATCAAGCCGACGCCCGGCGTCGAGTGCCGTGTCTTGGCGATCGTCGCGTCGACCTTGTGGCCGGGCAACTGGCCGCCCTCGCCGGGCTTGGCGCCCTGCGCGACCTTGATCTGCATCACGTCGGAGTTGACAAGATATTCGGTGGTGACGCCGAAGCGGCCCGACGCGATCTGCTTGATCGCCGAGCGCTCGGGATTGGCGCCCCCGCCCGGCAGCGGCAAATAGCGGTCCGGCTCCTCGCCGCCCTCGCCCGTGTTCGACTTGCCGCCGATCTGGTTCATGGCGCGCGCCAGCGTGGTGTGCGCCTCGCGGGAGATCGAGCCGAACGACATGGCGCCGGTCGAGAAGCGCTTGACGATGTCGGCAGCCGGCATGACCTCGTCGAGCGGAACGGCCGCACGGCCGGTTTCGTCGGCGAGCTTGATCCTGAACAGGCCGCGGATCGTCTGTGCCCGCGCGGTCTCGCTGTCGATCTGCTGGGAGAATTCCTTGAAGGTCTCCCACGAGCCCTTGCGCACCGCGTGCTGCAGGGTGGCCACCGAGTCCGGCGACCAGACATGTGCCTCGCCGCGCATGCGGAAGAGGTATTCCCCGCCGACCTGCAGCGCGTTCCGGAGCACCGGATCCTCGCCAAAGGCATCGGTGTGGCGACTGACAGTCTCGGTCGAGACCTCCTCCAGCCCAACGCCTTCGATCTGGGTGGCGGTGCCGGTGAAGTACCTGTCGACGAAGTCCGACTTCAGCCCGACCGCGTCGAATATCTGCGCGCCGCAATAGGACTGGTAGGTCGAGATGCCCATCTTGGACATCACCTTGAGGATGCCCTTGCCAATCGACTTGATGTAGCGGTAGACGACCTCGTTGGCGTCGACCTCCTCAGGCAGCTCGCCGCGCTTGTGCATGTCGAGCAGCGTGTCGAAGGCGAGATAGGGATTGATGGCCTCCGCACCGTAGCCGGCGAGGCAGCAGAAGTGATGGATCTCGCGCGGCTCGCCGGATTCGACGACGAGGCCGACCGACGTGCGAAGCCCCTTGCGGACGAGGTGGTGGTGCACCGCAGCCGTCGCCAGCAGCGCCGGAATGGCGATGCGGTCAGGCCCGAGCTGGCGGTCGGACAGGATGATGATGTTGTAGCGCCCGGCGACGGCGGCTTCGGCGCGTTCGCAAAGGCGCTCGACGGCGCCCTGCATGCCCGCCGCGCCCTCGGTCGCCGAATAGGTGACGTCGATCGTCTTGGTGTCGAAAGCGTCCTCGGTGTGGCCGATGGAGCGGATCTTCTCGAGGTCGCCATTGGTGAGGATCGGCTGGCGCACTTCGAGGCGCTTGCGCCTGGACGTGCCGACCAGGTCGAGGATGTTCGGCCTCGGACCGATGAAGGACACCAGGCTCATCACCAGTTCCTCGCGGATCGGGTCGATCGGCGGGTTGGTGACCTGGGCGAAGTTCTGCTTGAAATAGGTGAACAGCGACTTCGACTTCTTCGACAGCGGTGAGATGGGCGTGTC